>DATKQH010000256.1:0-8193 GCA_035532775.1 Streptosporangiaceae bacterium | reverse complement strand
GGGCCGACTGCCACCATGACCGGCGCTACCTGGCGCTCGTCCTGCTGGCGACCTTCGCCAGCCTGCGCTGGGGCGAAGTGACCGCGCTGCGGCGCTGCGATATCGACCTGGAGGCGCGCACCGTGCGGGTCCGGGCGGCGCTGGTGGAGCGGTCCACGGGCGAGATCCTGCTCGGCCCGCCCAAGTCCCGGGCCGGGCGGCGTGTGGTGGGCATCCCCCAGGTGATCATCCCGGTACTGCGCGAGCATCTGTCGATCTTCGTCAAGGACGAGCCGGGAGCCCTGGCGTTCCCGGGGTCGATGGGCGGCCCGCTGCGCCGGGGCAACTTCAACAAGATGTCGGCCTGGCCCTACGCCGTCCGGTCGATCGGCGCGGAAGGTCTGCATTTCCATGATCTGCGGCATACCGGCAACACGTTCGCGGCGGCCAGCGGCGCGCGGCTGCGGGACCTCATGGCCCGGATGGGGCACGACAGCGAGCGAGCGGCCATGATCTACCAGCACGAGGCGCGCGGCGCCGATCAGGCCATCACCAACGCGATCGACTCCCACGTCCAGGCCGAGCAGCGCGGCGATGAGGACGATGACGACGGCCAGGCGGGCGTGCTCGCCCCGGTGGGCTAATGGCACGCTAATGGCACGGAAGATCAACAATCGCCTGGAAGAGGGAACTAGTCGCGCTCGGGAAACCAGCGCTGACCTGCAAAGAAGGTCCTGGAGCGGGTGACGAGAATCGAACTCGCACTGTCAGCTTGGGAAGCTGATGTTCTGCCATTGAACTACACCCGCGCGAGACACCCGCCTGGCTAGCTGCGCATTCCACGCAAACCGGTTCGGTCGGACGACTGCCGCGACGACATCGTACCGGAACCGGTAGGTTGCCTGCGTGCTGCTCTCCGACAGGGACATCCGAGCCCAGATCGCCTCAGGCCGCGTCTCGCTCGATCCGTTCGCGCCTGAACTCGTCCAGCCGTCCAGTGTTGACGTCCGCCTGGACAGGTATTTCCGGGTCTTCGAGAACCACAAGTACCCGCACATCGATCCGGCGATCGAGCAGGCCGACCTGACCCGCATGGTCGAGACCGAGGGCCAGGATCCGTTCGTGCTGCATCCGGGCGAGTTCGTCCTCGGCTCGACCTACGAGGTCGTGTCGCTTCCTGACGATATCGCCGGGCGCCTGGAGGGCAAGTCGAGTCTCGGCAGGCTGGGCCTTCTCACGCACTCGACCGCCGGCTGGATCGACCCTGGCTTCTCCGGCCACGTCACTCTCGAGCTGTCGAACGTCGCCACCCTGCCGATCAAGCTCTGGCCCGGGATGAAGATCGGGCAGCTCTGCCTCTTCAGAACTAGTTCGCCGAGTGAGCATCCGTATGGCTCGGCCATCTACGGATCCCGGTACCAGGACCAGCGTGGCCCGACCCCGTCCCGGTCCTACCTCAACTTCTACCGCGCGGACGTCTGAAACTCAGACCGTCAGACCTAGGGCAGACCGCGACCACCGACGACTCGGCGTCCGGCACTGTCATATGCGTCCCATCGCACGACCCGCAGGTTCGGTGCACCAAGAGCGAAGGCGTAGAAACTTTCCCGCCCGGCGGCCACGGCAGGCACCCTGGTCGTCCGCCCGTCGCTGATCACGAACTTCAGGTAGCTGATCGAGTTCGGGACCGCGCCAGCCCGGGCGACCTGCGGCCAGGACGCATACGCCCTGGCCAGCGCCGTCTGCGCCAGATCTTCGGCCAGACCGCGATCGCCGCTAAGGACGTGACCGAGCCGCACGAGCCTCGGCCAGCACCCGAGCATGAACTCGGTGAACTCGGCATCGGCCTGCCCGCCCACGGCCACCTCCCTTAGCCGATCAGATCACGGCAGGACGGCAAACCGTTGCACGCGAATCCAGCCAGATCGCGAGCTGACAGCGCGGACGTCTGACCGTCGGAGGGCAGGACCTGCCGTTAGAGCGAGCCAGTCAGCGTCAGCGCACCGAGCGCCGCGGCGATCGATAGCGGCACAGCGACGACCCCGATCCGGCTCGCCCGGCTCAGCGACGGTTCCGCGCCTGCGCCCCGCGCCGCCCGCAGCCACAGCAGCCAGGCGAGCGATCCGGTGACGCACAGGTTCGGCCCCAGGTTCAGGCCCACGATGAGGGAGAAAGGATGGCTCGGGGTCCGTGCCGCCAGCAGCGAGGCGGCCGGCAGGTTGTTCACGACAATCGTCGCGAGGCCGGCCACTGCGGCGGTTCCCCAGCTGTCGAGATGGGAGAGCAGCTCGGCCGGGCCCGCCCAGGCCCGGCCGAGCGTGCCGAGGGCAACCGCGACGCCGAACAGACCGACCAGCACCGGCAGTCCGAGCACCTCGGTGACGCCGGGTACGCTCGCCCGGCCTCTGGCCAGGTGGATCATCGCCGCGACTAGGCCGACGGCGGCGACCGGGATGGCCGGCGACTTCAGCGTCAGGACCAGCACCGTGGCGAGAACGACGGCGGCGAGTCCCACGCCCGGCACCAGCCGCTCGGGCGCGGCGGGCTCGGCGGTCCCGCCGCGCAGCGACCGCCGCTCGAAGAACGCCACCACAACAGCGGTCACCGTCAGCGCTGTCACCGCAGGCAGCCACATCCGGGCCAGGAACCCGCTGCCGGTCAGCTGCAGGTGGCCGAGCACGATCAGGTTCGTCAGGTTGGAGCCAGGGAGCAGCAGCGAGCCCGCGTTGGACAGCAGCAGGCAGCCGTAGAGCAGGGCGGGCTCACCGAGCTTGCGGCTGCGGGCCGTGTAGACGAGGACGGGTGTCAGGAACGCGACGGAGGTATCCAGGTTCAGGACGGCGGTCACGAGGCCGATCAGGACGGTCGCGCCGATGAACAGCGCGCTGCCGCTGTGCGTGAGCCGCGCCAGCCGGTATCCCGCCGCGGCAAACAGCCCGTCGTCGTCGGCTACGAGTCCGATCAGAAGCAGCCCGGCGACCAGGACGAAAGGCGACCAGTCCTGGGCAGCGGCAGCCCGGGCGCCGCCCGGTCGAAGCGCGACGGCCGCAGCCGCGCCGAGGACGCCGGCCGCCCCGAGTGCCCACGGTGCCATCCGGGCGATCCGGCCAGGCGCAAGGGGCCCGGTCGCTACTGGCACTCCCGACTGACCGGACTCAGCGCGCGAGGATGAGGCGGCCGAACTTCGCATGCGCGCACATTACCCAGTCCGCTCAAGGTCATCCGAGGGTATGGGTGGCCGTGGTCCCTCCCTGAGCCGGATGAGAGTGCCATCCATCCGTGTTGCGGCGTATGAATGGCACATCCATCCGCCGAGGGGCGGGGGCTAGGCGGGGCGGCCGGCCTCTGGCAGGAGACCGGGCTTATTATGCGGGAACCTAGATGCGCTCGATGATGGTGGCGTTGGCCTGGCCGCCGCCCTCGCACATGGTCTGGAGGCCGTACCGGCCGCCCGTGCGCTCGAGCTCGTACAGCAGCTTGGTCATCAAGATCGCTCCGGTCGCGCCGAGCGGGTGGCCGAGCGCGATCGCGCCGCCGTTCGGGTTGGTCTTCTCCAGTGACGCGCCGGTCTCGGCCGACCAGGCGATCAGGACGGGAGCGAAGGCCTCGTTGACCTCGAAGACGTCGATGTCGTCGATGCTGAGCTTCCCCTTGGCCAGCGCCCTCTCCGTCGCCGGGATCGGTCCGGTCAGCATGAACACCGGATCGGAGCCGGTCACGGTCAGCGTGTGGATCCGCGCCCGGGGCGTGAGGCCGTATCGCTGTACGGCGTCGGGCGAGGCGATCAGGAGCGCAGCCGCGCCGTCGGAGATCTGGGACGCCACGGCGGCGGTAATCTCCCACCCCTCACGCAGCGGCTTGAGCTCGGCCATCTTCTCGAGCGAGGTGTCCCGGCGCGGGCCCTCGTCGGCGCTCACCCCGTTGACCGGCGCGATCTCGCGCTCGAACCTGCCCTCGTCGATCGCGCGGATCGCCCGCGTGTGGCTCTCGAACGAGAACTCCTCGAGCTGCTGGCGCTTGATACCCCACTTCTCGCACATCAGCTGCGCGCCGCGGAACTGGGAGATCTCTTGCTTGCCGTACCTGTCCCCCCAGCCCTGCCCGTAGGGGAAGGCCAGGCCCTTCTCGAGCAGCGGCGCGACGGTCGAGCCCATCGGCACCTGGCTCATGCTCTCGATCCCGGCCGCGACCACTAGGTCCTGGGTGCCGGACAGCACGCCCTGAGCGGCGAAGTGGACCGCCTGCTGCGACGAGCCGCACTGGCGGTCGATGGTCACGCCCGGCACGGTCTCGGGCAGCCCGGCGGACAGCCAGGCCGTGCGCGCGATGTCGATCGCCTGCGGGCCGGCCTGCGAGACACAGCCCATGATGACGTCCTCGACGGCCTCCGGGTCCACGCCGGTGCGTGTCATCAGCTCGGTGAGCGCGTGCGCGGCGAGGTCTGCCGGATGGACAGACGCCAGACCTCCGTTGCGCCGGCCGACGGGCGTCCGCACAGCTCCGACGATGTATGCCTCGGACATGACAAACCTCCACTGCAGCGAACCCCGAACGGTCGTCCACTTTGAGGTTACCGCGCAGTAGGCAGTGCGCCATAGCCGGATCGGGAGGTGATCGCGCGTGGCGCTCATTACGATCCGTCAGGGGGACGGGCATCGGGGGATGCGGCCGGCCTGCGGGCCAAGCGGCCGGCGTAAAAGACAAGCGGGCGCCCGGGGGAACCGGGCATCGGGGGGAACGGGGGGGTCGGCGCATGGCCAGGAACACTGGCGAGGCAGCTGACCTGGTCGGTATCGGGCAGCTGGCCAGGAACGCCGGGGTGAGCAGCCGGACGATCAGGTACTACGAGGAACTCGGCATCCTGCCGGAACCTCGCCGGTCCGCGGGCGGCACCCGCAAGTATCCGCGCGAGTACGGCGACTACCTGGCAGCGGCCCTGGCGCTGAAGGATCTGGGCTTCCGGCTCGACGAGCTGCGGCCGCTGGCCAGGCTGGCGGCTGGGCGCCCGGTCAGCCCGGCCCTGCGCGAGGCGGCCGCACGGCTAGTCAGCGAGCGGATCGACGAGCTGGCCAGGCAGGTGGTGATGCTGCGCAGGCTGCGCGACTCGGTCAGTCATCCGGACGCGGGGGTACCGGTCTGCGCCGTTCTGGGCGGACTTTCTGACGCCACTGATCGGGGAGCCGCCGCGCTGGGAGCCGCCGAGCCTGGAGCCGCCGCGCTGGGAGGCGCTGACCTGGGAGCCGCTGACCTGGGAGCCGCTGACCTGGGAGCCACTGACCTGGGAGCCGCTGACCTGGGAGCCGCTGACGGGGGGGCCGGCGAACTGGGCGCCGCTGAGCTGGGAGCCCCGTGCGATATCCCGTTATCCTGGTAACAGGACAGCCGGGGACGATTGATCGGCTGCACAGCGATCGACCGGTCGGCGACTGACTAGCTGACGGCTGACTGGAGGCGGCAGTGACCGACGGTCTTATCTTGCTCGGCTTCCTCGCCATTATTTTTGCCGTTGCCGTAATCCGGGGCAGGCGCCGGATGGGCATAGGCGCCACCGGCCGTGTCTTCGCCATAGCCGCCTGCGGCTTCGCGATCGCGGTGCTGATCCTGTGGGTGACTCAGCGCAAGTAGCAGGCTGGCCAGCCTGCCGACCCGGCACGGCCAGCGTCGGCCCAGCCTTACTCACGCCCCGATAACATCCCCGCCGTCTGCGGCTTGATCGGCATCTCGAACCAGACCGCCTTGCCTTCGTCAGTCGGCCGCGAGCCCCACCGGAACGCGAGCTGGTCGACCAGGTACAGGCCCCGGCCGCCCTCGTCGTTCTCGCCCGCCATCCTGATCCGCGGCAGCCGGAGGTCGGAGTCGAAGACCTCGACCCACACCGAGGTCTGCCCCTTGCGGATCCGCAGCATGAACTCCTGGCCGGGCAGCCCGCCCATGGCGCCGTGCGCTCCGCCGAAGCCTTCGGAGAATGGCGAGTCGACCCAGTCATCGAGGCCGCCGGATGCCCCGGACAGCGCGACCGCCTCGAGCGCGAACTCGTGCCGCGGGCTGGGTGCCGCCGCCGTGTGCAGGACCACATTGGTGACGACCTCGGAGACCAGCAAGCAGGCCAGGTCGGCCTGATCGTCGTCCATCCCGCACTCGACGAAGGTGTCGAAGGCCATCTTCCTGGCCTCTGACACCCTGATCGGCTCGGCCTCGAACCGCATGTCCCAGTGCTGAAGTTCCTCCGCCGACGTCCTGACCACCAGGATCGCCATGTCGTCGTCGATCTGGCCCGGCACGGCATGCTCGGCGGCCTGGGTGATCTTCTCGACGCTCTCCGTGGCGACCGACTTGACCGCCGCGCTGAGCATCCCGAACACCTCGGCGTCCTCGTAATGCCCTGGGCCCTCGGCACGATGGCGCCGGTCGACCAGCCCGTCGGTGTAGAAGATCAGCGTGGAACCAGCAGGCAGCTCGCGGGATTCCTCGCGGTAGGTCGGCAGGCCGGGGAACATGCCGCGGACGCCGAGCAGGACACCCTGATGCTCGATCTGCAGCTGGGCCACATCCTGGCCGGTGACGATCATCGGTGAGTCGTGGCCGGCATTGGAGATCGTCAGCTGGCGGAACCACGGATCGTAGATCAGGTACGTGCAGCTGGCGGTCGGCGGATCGGCGCCCTGGTCCTCCCGCTCGTCGGTCATGGACCGGCACCAGTCGTCCAGTCTGCGCAGGATATCGGCGGGCGCCTTGTCGTCCTGCGCGAACGCCCGCAGTGCCGAGCGGAGCTGGCCCATGATGGCCGCCGCCCGCGCGCCGCGTCCCTCGACGTCGCCGATCACGATGCCCACCCGGCCGGCTGACAGCTGGATGATGTCGTACCAGTCCCCGCCGACCTGCGTCTGGATGCCCTGCCCGTGGCTCTCGAGTGGCTTGGCCGGCACGTACCGGTAGGCGACCTCCAGCCCGTCGAGTACCGGCGGCTTGTTCGGCAGCAGGCTGTTCTGGAACGCGAGCGCGGTGGCCCGCTCCTCCTCGAACAGCAGCGCATTGTCGATCGCGACCGAGACCCGGCTCGCGATGGCCGCGACCAGGTCCCGGTCGTCCGCCACGTAGTGAATGGTGTCGCGGTCGGTCAGGTCGGAGAGCGTCAGGGTCATCACGCCGAGTGCCTGGCCGCGCATGACCAGCGGCGCGACGATCGCCGACGTCATGCCGACTTCCCTGCTCGCCTGCCGGCTCGCCTCGGTCGGCGCCGCGTTCTCCTCCTCGAGCAGATCCTCGATCAGGATCGTCTCGTTCTGGGCCATCGCCCGGCTGGCGAAATGGTCGGGGGGGTAGACGACCGTATCGCCGACCTGCGCCCAGCCGCCATTGGACGGCTTCCAGCCCCACGCGTTCATCTGAACCCGGCGGACGAGACCTTCCTTCGACCGCAGCTCGATGAAGCAGTGGTCGGCGAACTGCGGCACCAGGGTGTCCGCGACGCGGCGCAGCGTGTCGTCAAGCTCGAGCGAGCTGCCGAGCCGCTCGCCAATCCGGTCGAGCAGCCCGGGCCGGCCGGTCGATCCATGGGTCCCGACCTGGACGGCTTGCCTGGCCATGATCACGGTCCCGGCGATGTCGCCGGCGACGCCGCGCAGCGGCGCCGCGTTCATCCTGACGAAGAAGTTGGACCCGTCGGGCCGCCTGATCGCGAGCGTGCCTTCCCAGTCACGTCCCCGGCATGCCTGATGCTCGAGATTCTCGACCTTGGTGATGTCTTCCTCGTGGAAGCCGAGCCGCCGGAAAGGAAGGTCGGTCAGGTGCCGCGAGTCGCGGAAGCCGAAGAGCTCGGCAGCAAAAGAGTTGGCATATCGCATGCAGCCGTCGTTGTCGATGACGATCACCGCGGTCTCGACGTTGCCGAGTATCTGCTCCGTGGTCAGCATGGGCGGCACCAGCCTGGGCCTCCGCACCTCGACCTGGTCCGCGGCTTCGCCGTCTGGTTTCATAAGACGTCTACCATGCGCTCAGGACGATCCGGCGACGAAGACATGTGCCGCGATTTCGTGCCGCAGCGCCACCCCGACATCAAGGTCCCCACCGCCCGTGCCCGCACGTGTCACCCGCACATCGTCGTTGCCGACCACTAGCGTAACCTCGCGGCCGGGTTGTATCCCGATGTTCTTTAGTTTAAGCATTAGTGCGGCATCGCTTTGGAGTTGTTCGCTGATCCGGCGAACAATTACC
>DATKQH010000255.1:0-14182 GCA_035532775.1 Streptosporangiaceae bacterium | reverse complement strand
AACGAGTTCTGCGTAAGCTGAAAGGGCGGCTGGCGGGTCCGGACCCGCCAGCCAGCCTGGAAGGTGCAGAATCGCGTTCATGAAGACCCTCAACGTCGCCGTCGTCGGCTCGGGCCCGGCCGGCCTGTACACCGCCGAGGCCCTGATCAAGCAGGGCGCCGCGCTCGACCCGCCGTGCAACGTACGGGTGGACGTGCTGGACCGGCTGCCGACCCCGTACGGCCTCGTCCGCTACGGCGTGGCGCCGGATCACAAGTCGATCAAGTCGATCGCCGATTACCTGCGCGGCGTCCTCGAGCACGACGGCGTCCGGTTCATTGGCGGGGTGCACCTCGGCGACGACGTGACGAGAGAGGACCTGCTGTCCTGTTATGACGCGGTTGTCTACGCGACCGGTGCGATGCGGGACCGGCGCCTCGGGATCCCGGGCGAGGACGTGCCGGGCAGCTTTGCCGCGACCGACTTCGTGAACTGGTACTGCGGGCATCCCGATGTCGACCCGGACCGGTTCGTGCTGGACGCCGAGTCGGTCGCCGTGATCGGGGTCGGCAATGTCGCGGTCGACGTCGCGCGGATCCTGATCCGCGACCCCGAAGAGCTGCGCGAGACCGACGTGTCCCAGCCGGTGCTCGACGTGCTGCTCGCGAGCAAGGTCCGCCAGGTGCACGTGATCGGCAGGCGCGGGCCGGCTCACGCCAAGTTCACCACCAAGGAGCTGCGCGAGCTCGGCGAGCTGGCCGGAGTCGACGTGGTCGTCGGCGAGGGCGAGGCCGAGCTTGACGCATTCGACGCGACCGGCGAGAGCTCCAGGCTCGCCACCGAGGACCGGCACGTCCGTGGCAACTACACGGTGATCAGCGACTGGGCGGCGCGGATACCGGCCGGTGCCGCGCGCCGGCTGACCCTGCGCTTCTGGCTGAGCCCGGCGGAGGTGCACGGCAGCGAGCAGGTCGAGGGCCTGACGGTCGAGCGCACCAGGCTGGACGCCGACGGCCGGCTGGTCGGGACCGGCCAGTACGAGAGGCTGCCCGTCCAGATGGTGCTGCGCAGCGTCGGATACCAGAGCGTCCCGCTGCCCGGCGTGCCGTTCGACGAGCGGTCGAACATCGTCCCGAACTCGGACGGCCGCGTGCTCGGCACGGACGGCGAGCCGCTGCCGGGGGAGTACGTGGCAGGGTGGCTGAAGCGCGGCCCGACGGGCGTGATCGGCACCAACAAATCCGATGCCGCGCAGACGGTCCGGAGCCTGCTGGCCGACCTGGCGGGCGGGCCAGGCCCGGACGACGTCCAGCTGCCCAGGCCCGGCCTGCTCAGGCTGCCGGGGCCCGCGCCGGCAGCGACAGAGGCCGAGCCGATCGAGGCGGAAGCCGGGCATGCCTGGTCGGAGCCGTTCACTGCCCTGCTTGCCGAGCGGGGGATCCGCCCGGTCGGCTACAGCGACTGGCTGAAGATCGAGACAGCGGAGAAGGAACTCGCCGCCGCCCTGGGCCGCGGCGCGCGGGTCAAGCTGTCCAGCCGCGCCGACATCCACGACGCGTGCGGACTGGGCAAGCAACCCCTGCCCTGATACGAAGCCGCCGACCGGGCCTGCACGCTTGGGGTGCGTCCCGAGGCGGCGGCCTGCGGTCGCGGCCTACGTTCCTGAGCTAGGCACCGACCTAAGAGGACGTCATGACGGCGACCGAGGAAACGCGCACAGGAACAAGGACAACGCCAGCTACTGGGAGCGTGACTACCGCGGATTCCTTGAGTTCTTCTTCTCCCGGAATCGCTTGCGGCCCACGACGGGTCGAGATCCATGGTTACGTGCATGACCTCTACCGTCATCTGGCGGCGTGCGATCTTGCCGTCGTCCAGGGCGGGCGAGCCACCACGATGGAGCTGGTCGCCGCCCGCCGCCCGTTCCTCTATTTCCCGCTCGGCCATCACTTCGAGCAGATGTTCCACGTTCCGCACCGCCTGGCCCGGTACGGCGCCGGACGCCGGATGGACTACGCGACAGCAACCCCTGAGGTCATCGCCTCGGCTATCGCGGCCGAGATCGGGAGGCCGGTGGCCTATAAGCCGGTAGATCCCGGGGCCGTCAGCATCGTCGCCAGCCGGCTTGCCGAGCTGATGTGAGCCCGGATTTCAGTGACCGGCTCGCGGGCGGCGTCATGCCACTATGGTGTGACAGGTGCTGATGCGCCGTGTCCAGGAGCGGTCGGCGTCTGTCATGCCGGTGGTGTTGCTGCTGGTCGTCCTCTCGGTGGTGAGCGTGGCGGCACCGGTCAGGGCCGCGATCGGGTCGAGGAGCGATAGCCGGCCCGCGCCCGCGGGTGCTGGGCAGTGGATAACCGTTACCGCTACCTCGCACCAGTCGACCTATGCGAGCCTGAGCGCCTACCGGCGGGCTCGGGGTCGCTGGGTGCCGGTGTTCGGCCCGTGGCGCGCCAGGGTCGGATTCAACGGGATCGCCAGGCCGGGCGCCAAGCGTGAGGGAGATGGCCGGACCCCGGCCGGAACCTACGGGCTCGGCTTCTTCTTCGGTGTCCTGCCCGATCCTGGCGTGGCCTTTCCCTTCCGGCGTGCCCGCTCCTATGACGTCTGGGACGACGATCCGGCGAGCCCGCGCTACAACGAGTGGGTCGACAGGCGGCGCCATGATCCCGGGCGCAACCCCGAGCCGATGGATCGCCAGCCTGCCTACGACTACGCGGCCGTGATCCGGTACAACGTCGCCCGCGTTCCAGGCCTCGGCAGCGCGATCTTCCTGCACGTCGGAACCGGTTCAGCGACGGCGGGCTGCGTCTCGCTGCCCCGGCACGAGCTGCTCGCGATCCTGCGCTGGCTGCGACCCCGCCAGTCGCCGCGGATAACGATCCGCGTAGCCGCCGGAACCTGAGGCGTCTAGCCGGGCTCTCCCCGAACCAGCGCCAGGATCTCCTGCAGGGTGCCGTCCATAGCGCCGAGCCGGCCGTCGATGCCGCCGAGCTGCCCGTAGATGCCGCCGAGCTGCCCGTAGATGCCGCCGAGCCGGCCGTCGATGCCGCCGAGCCGGCGGTCGACCTGGTCGAAGCGGCGGTCGTGAGCGGCGACCCGAGTCACGAGCTCTGACACGGTATCGCCGATGACGCGGATGTCTTCCTTGAGGCTGTCTACCTGCGCATCGGTCACCACCATGCCCGGCAGCGTACTCGGGCGATCTGACCATCCGCCTCGCTTCGTCAGCAATGAAGGCCGGCGGTCAGGGCGTAAGAGTTCCGGCCAGATCAGGTCAGAGCCGTGATCAGCGACGTCAGAACCTGCCTGGTCCGGCGGCGCTCGTCGCCTCTGGCGTACTCGCCGGCCACGAAGTCGGTCACCCCGCAGTCCGCTAGCGCGGTGATCTGACTGGCGACCTGGTCCTCGTTGCCGACGATCGCGACATCGGCCGGACCCTGCGCGCCCTCGCGGTCGAGCATGGCCCGGTAGGACGGCAGCTGGCCGTAGATCTCGAACACCTTGGCCGCCCTGGCGCGGGCGCCGTCGGGGTCGTCGGTGACGCAGACCGGCAGGATGCAGACGACGCGCGGAGCGGGCTTACCCGCCTCCTGCGCCGCCGCGCTGATCGTCGGGACGATGTAGTCCCGGACGGTGGCCGGGCCGGTCATCCACAAGATCGTTCCGGCCGTGCGCTGGCCGGCCAGCTTCAGCATCTGCGGTCCGAGCGCCGCGAGCAGCACCGGGACCTCGCCGGTCCGCGGGACCGACAGACTGATGCCGGCGCGCATGGTCTTGCCCTCGAACGCTACTGGCTCGCCGCTGAGCAGCGGAAGCAGAATCGACAGGTACTCGCTCATGTGCGCGGCCGGGGCATCGAAGCCGTAACCGTACATGTCCTCGATGACGATCTTGTGCGACAGGCCGATGCCCAGCGCGAGCCGCGAGCCGATCGCCAGCGCGGCCGTGAGCGCCTGCTGGGCGAGTACGGCGGGGTGCCGCGGGTAGGTCGGCACGACCGCCGTGCCGATCTCGATGCCGGCGATGCCGTGGCCGGCCACGGCCAGGGCGGTCAGCGCGTCGAGGCCGAAGATGTTGGCCATCCACGCCGAGGAGAAGCCCTCGTCAACGGCCATCTTGAGCTGATCGCGGAGCACGCCGAGCGCCTGCGGGCTCTGCGGCTCGGTCAGGGACGTTCCGAAACGCATGTGGAACTCCGATCCGGGTGATGTTCATGATGGCCGCGAAGCCGGGGTATTGGATCAGTATCGGCTAGGGGAGTATAGAAACATGGATTCGGGGCAGGCCACACCAGCAGGCAGCGGCCGGAAAAACGCGCGCAAGTCCGCTGGCGGCTCGGCCGACGGGCATAAGCCGACGGCGAGCAAGCTGACCGCAAAGGAGCAGGCCGAGCAGGAGAACGCGGAGGCCGCGAAGCGGGCGGCGGGCCACCAGCGGGCAGCTGCCCGGGCACGGGAGCGCGCTGCCGAGCGTGTGCCTGATTCGGCCGGCCTGGAGGAAGCGGGGCCAGGACCTGACGGGCTGGATCCTGACGGGCTGGACCCTGCCGGGCTGGAATCGGCCGGGCTGGACCCTGCCGGGCTGGAATCGGCCGGGCTCGAACCTGTGGACTTCGATGCCGGGCTTCTCGACGGGGCTGGCCGGGACAGCATCGGACGGGCCGCCGCCGTGCTCGCGGGTGCCGGACAGGACATCACCGAAGCCGAGGCCCGGCTCAGCCTGGTCGGCGAGCTACCTGACCTGCCTCCTGACCGCTACCTGGACCGGGAGGAGAGCTGGCTGCGGTTTGCCCAGCGGGTCCTGGAGCTCGCGGAGGACCCGAACGTGCCGCTGCTCGAGCGCATCAGGTTCGAGTCCATCTTCGCCAGCGCTCTCGACGAGTTCTTCATGGTCCGGGTCGCGGGGCGGATCCGGCGGATGGCGACCGGCCTGCCGGTCGAGAGCGTGAGCGGCAAGGCGCCCGATCAGATTCTCGAGCACACCCTGGACCTGGCACGTGACCTGGCCGACCGGCACGCGCACTGCTTCAGCGACTGGCTGCTGCCAGCGCTGGCTGATGCGGGCATCGAGATCCTGCGCTGGAAGGAGCTGCTGCCCGGGGAGCAGGCCAAGCTGCAGCAGCTGTTCAAGGAGCGGATCTATCCGGTGCTCACTCCGCTCGCCGTCGACCCCGCGCACCCGTTCCCGTTCATCTCCGGGCTCTCGCTCAGCCTTGCGGTGATGGTCGCGGATCCGCGGTCCGGCCTGACCCTGTTCGCCAGGGTCAAGGTGCCGCCGCTGCTGCCGCGATTCCTGACTGTCTCGCCGAGCAGGTTCGTCCCGCTCGAGGACGTGATCGCGGCGCACCTGAACGAGCTCTTCGCCGGGCTCGAGGTGATCGAGCACCATGCCTTCCGGGTGACCAGGATCCGTGATCTCGAAATTGACGAGGACGTGACGGAGAACCTGCTCCAGTCGCTCGAGCGGGAGCTGATGCGCCGCCGGTTCGAGCCGGCCGTCCGGCTGGAGGTCGAGGAGTCGATCTCGAACGAGGTGCTCGAGAAGCTGGTCACCGAGCTTGATGTCGACCACCGGGCCGTCTACCGGCTGCCTGGCCCGCTCGATCTGTCCGGTCTCTCCGCGATCGCCGACCTCGACCTGCGGCAGCTGAAGTACCCGGCGTTCGTGCCGGCCGAGGGTGCCCTGCCGCAGGACAGGAGCGTCTTCCGGACGCTCTCCGAGCGGGACGTGCTCGTGCATCTGCCCTACGACTCGTTCACGGCGAGCGTGCAGCGCCTGGTCGTCTCGGCAGCCGCGGATCCGCGGGTGCTGGCAATCAAGCACACGCTCTACCGCACGAGCGGCGACTCGGAGATCGTGGACGCGCTCATCGATGCCGCCGAGGCCGGCAAGCAGGTAGTCGTCGTCGTGGAGATCAAGGCCAGAGGGGACGAGGAGGCCAATATCGCCTGGGCCCGCAAGCTGGAGGAGGCGGGCTGCCACGTCGTCTACGGTTTCGTCGGGCTCAAGACCCACTGCAAGATGGTGCTGGTCGTCCGCGAGGAGGCGGACGGGTCGCTGCGCCGGTTCTGCCATATCGGCACGGGCAACTACCACCCGAAGACCGCCCGGCTGTATGAGGACTACGGGCTGCTGACCGCTGACCCTCAAGTCGGCGAGGATATCACCGACCTGTTCAACCACCTCACTGGATACAGCCGGCGAGCCGACTATCACCGGCTGCTGGTGGCGCCCGCCGGGTTGCGCTCCGGCCTGATCGAGCAGATCGACGAGCAGGTGCGGCTGCTGCGGGAGGGCCGGCCGGCCCGGATCCAGATGAAGTGCAACGCGGTCATCGACGAGGCGATCATCGACGCGCTCTACCAGGCATCGATCGCCGGGGTCCCGATCGACCTGTGGGTTCGCGGCATCTGCTCACTGCGGCCCGGCGTTCCGGGGCTGTCCGAGACGATCAGGGTGCGCAGCATCGTCGGCCGTTTCCTCGAGCACTCCAGGATCTACGCGTTCGGCGCGGGCGGGCCGGACAGCTCCGACGACGTCTGGATGGGCAGCGCCGACCTGATGCACCGGAACCTCGACCGCCGCGTCGAGTTGCTTATCCGGGTGACCGACCCGGCCCACAAGGCGGAGCTTCGCAGCCTGATCGACCTGGCCATGGATCCGAGCGTCTCGTCCTGGTGGCTCGGCCCCGATGGCGTCTGGACCAGGCACCACCTGGACGAGACGGGCACGCCGCTGATCGACCTCCAAGAGCACCTGATCAGGTTCAGGCAGAACCGGCCAGCGGACGCCGATGTCAAGGCGCGTAAGAGGCGGCTGCAAGGGAGTCCTCCGGCCCGGCATGGCTGACACCGGGAATAAGGATCTCATCCGGGCCGCGGGAGCCGTGGTCTGGCGTCCCGGCCAGGCAGGCCCGGACATCGCGCTCGTGCACCGGCCGCGGTATGACGACTGGTCCTTTCCGAAGGGCAAATGCGAGCGTGACGAGCACGTGCTCGTGACGGCAGTCCGTGAGGTCATGGAGGAGACCGGGCTGCGCGTCGCGCTCGGCCGCCGGCTCACGCCATCGGTCTACCAGAGCGGCGGCGGCGTCAAGCGGGCCAGTTACTGGGCGGCACGATGCGTCGGGTCGGACGGCTTCGTCCCCAGCCACGAGGTGGACGAGGTGCAGTGGATGCCCGCCGCGCAAGCGCGGGACAGGCTGTCCTACGAACGGGATGTGGCGGTGCTCGACGAGTTCAGCTCCGGCCCGGTCAGGACCGTGCCCCTGGTGCTGCTGCGGCACGCCGCGGCCGGGCGCAAGTCGGACTGGGCGAGGAACCGCGCGGCAGCGGGGGACCGGGTGGGAGCGGCAGACCTGGCGAGGCCGCTCGATGCCTGCGGACTGGCCGAGGCGAACATCCTGGCTGGCTTGCTCGCCAGCTACGGGAAATGCCAGGTGATCAGCTCAGCGGCGGAGCGCTGCGTGGCGACCGTGCAGCCGTACGCGGCCGCGATGGGGGTCCCGGTCCAGGTCGAGCCCGGGCTGACGGTCACGGGTGAGCCGGTATCCGACGCCGATCTCCTGACGGCCGGGGCCCGGACCGGGCAGCGATCCGCGAGCAGCAGGCCGGCGTCCCTTGCCGAGCAAGGTGCCCGGCTGACCGCGAGCCTGGCGACCTCAGCAGAACCCACGCTGATCTGCGCGCACCGCGAGAACCTGCCCGGGCTGATCGAGGCGGCCTTCGGCGCGCTCGGCGCGCGGCCGCCGCAGGCAGAGCCGCTGGGCAAGGCCGAGTTCTGGGTTCTGCAGTCGGCGGACGGCGCGCTCGTGTCGGAAGAGCGGCACGATCCGGTCAAGTAGCCCGGCACGCGGCACTCGCCGGAATGTCGGAGGCGCGCGATAGAAGTCGGCTAGGCACATCGCCCGTCAGAAAAGGAGACCGATGATGGCCGACGAGATGTCACGATTGGTCGAGCGCGAGATCGCCGACCTCGCTGAGCGGTTAACAGCTCCGGGCCGCGACGAGTGCCTGCGCTGTTTCCTGCTGCGGATGATCACGGAGTTCGGCTGCGACGGCACGTACCGCTGGACGATCCGCTGGCGGGATGTCTGCGCGACCCGGGCAAGAGGGCTGCTGAGCCAGCTCGGGCGGCGTGGCGGCTGCTGCGACTGCGAGGTCCTGATGAACGTCTTCCCCGACTACCCGCCGGTCAGCGTGGCGCTTCCGTGCGCGGGCGTACCCAAGCCCGGGTCGTTGCGGCCATGCGACCTGCGCCGACTGCGAAAGAGCGCCTGAGCGGCGGGATGGCGCGGGCCGGTCAGGCCTCGCCCTTCTCGATCAGCCTGATCAGTGCCATCGCGATCGGTACCGCTGTGATCTCGATCTGCCACGGCCTCGCGCCGTAGCGCTCGAGCTCGGCCGCGACGGATTCCGGCGAGAGCGGCTCGGGCGGCTGCCAGGACAGCCGGCGGACCGCGTCAGGGGCGAGCAGGTTCTCGGCTGGCAGGTGCCCGGAGTCGGCGAGGGCGGCCACCGCTGCCCTCGCCGCGGCCAGCCGCTTCGCCGCCACCGGGTCACGCTCTGCCCACCGGTGCGCGGGCGGCGGCCCGTCGCCCGGCGGTGCCGAGGACTCGGGCAGTGCCGAGTCCGGCAGCGACTTGGCCCGCCGCACCGCCCGCAGCCAGTCGGGCCCGTACCGGCGCGCACCGCGCCCGGTGAAACCGGGAAGCTTGACGAGCTCGGCCAGGCTGCTCGGTGCCGCCCTGGCCGCCTCGACGATCGCCGCGTCGGGGAGGATCCTGGTCGGCGAGATGTCACGGCGCTGGGCGATCTCGTCCCGCTCCAGCCACAGCTCGCGGACGATGGCCAGGTGGCGCCTGCTGCGCACCCGGTGGATGCCCGACGTACGGCGCCAGGGATCGGGACGCGGCGGAGCCGGCCTGGCGGCCAGGGTCGCGACGAACTCCTGCTCGGCCCAGCCGGTCTTGCCATGCTCGGCGAGCTGCGCGGCTAGTGCGTCCCGCAGCTCGACCAGCACCTCCACGTCCAGGGCCGCATAACGGAGCCACTCTTGCGGCAGCGGCCTGGTCGACCAGTCGGCCGCCGAGTGCGTCTTCTCCAGCGTCAGCCCGAGTACTTCCTCGACCAGCGTCCCCAGGCCCACCCTCGGGTAGCCGAGCAGGCGCCCGGCTAGCTCGGTGTCGAAGATCAGCTGCGGCCGGAAACCGAGGTCAGCCAGGCACGGCAGATCCTGGTTGGCCGCGTGCAGCACGGCCTCGGTGCCGGAAAGGGCCTCGTCGAGGCCGGACAGGTCGGGGCAGGCGACCGGGTCGATGAGCACCGTGCCCGCGTCCGGCCGGCGGAGCTGGACGAGGAACGCCCGGTGCCCGTAACGGAAGCCGGAGGCCCGCTCGGCGTCGACGGCCACGGGTCCGGTTCCGGACCTGAGCCGTGCGGTCGCCTCCGCGAGCTCCTCGGCGGTGACCACGAGCGGTGGAAGCCCCTCGCGGGGCTCGAGCAGCGGCACACTCACGGCTGGCGCCTCACCCGCGGCTGCCGGGATTGCGGTGGCCTCAGCTGCGCCACGCCCGGGGGGAGCGGGGGCAGTCCTGAGGCGACGCACAGTGTGTCCGCCCACGCCGCGAGGTGCCTGTCGAGCTCGAAATCATCGCCGTCGGCCGTGGTCGGTGACCAGGATGCCCGCATCTCGAACTCCGTCGCGACCGGCTCTTCCTGCTTGGTCCCGAACCCTTCGGTGACCACTCGGGTCACCGTTCCGCTCGGCGCCGCGTACCCGGCCGACCTGGCATCGAGCGCCTCGGTCAGCCAGCTCCAGCCCACCCGACCGATCAGCGGATCGGTAGCGATCTCCGGGTCAAGCTCCGCCCGAACGTAACCGATGACACGGAACGGCCCGGCCCAGCCGTCCTGCCCGGCAGGGTCGTAGAGCAGCACGAACCTGCCCCATCCGATCTCGCTTCCGGCCACCTCGACGGTCGCGGCGACCGCGGCGGCCTGCGGCGCCAGCCGCCGCGGCGGCGGTTCGCCGTCGAAGCTGATCTCCGGACGGCGCTCGCGCTGCTCGGCTACCGCGGCCTCAAGCTCGGCCACCGCCGCACGGAACGCCGGGTCGGCCCCAGGGTGCCGGTCAGCGGGCACCTCAGCGGGCCTCAGCGCGCGGGACGGTGGCACGGCATCCTCACGCCACGCGGTCAAGCTGTCCGGCAGCGGGACGTGCGGATGCGGCGATCAGTTCGCTGCGGACGGGCTGCGGCCCCTCGAGCAGGGCAGTACCGCACGCGTTACAGCACCATTCAGGGCACCGCCCGTCCGGACTGTCCGGGCAGCGGCCCGGCCCGGGATGAAGCTGGACGAACTCGCGCTCGGAGCCGCAGCCGGGACAATCACGGAAGTCATCGATCATCTGCTGCTCCTGTCGTCGCCGGACCCGTCACCGATGCTGGCACGTACCTGACCACATGCCGTGGATCTTCAGCGGCGTGTCATCTGGGCGTTTCGGCGCCAAAGCGGCGGCGGCGCCGGCTCCGGCCGGCCGAGGGAGCCGTCACGCCGGTGCACCGGGCTGTGAGACGATCCCAGGCGTGGACACGCAGACCGCCGACTCAGTATTCATCAGGGCCTGCCGCCGGCAGCCGGTCTCCTATGCGCCGGTGTGGTACATGCGCCAGGCCGGCCGGTCGCTGCCCGAGTACCGGGCGGCCAGGGCGGGAATAGCGATGCTGGACGCGTGCTCCAATCCCGACCTGATCACCGAGATCACGCTCCAGCCCGTACGCAGGTACGGTGTCGACGCGGCGATCCTGTTCAGCGACATCGTGGTGCCGCTCAGGGCGGCCGGCGTGGACATCGACATCCGCCCCGGCGTCGGCCCCGTGATCGACAAGCCGGTCAGCGACGAGAGTGACCTGGCCAGGCTGCGTGACCTGGAGCCGGGGAACGTCGAGTTCGTCAGCCGGGCCATCGAGATGCTCACCGCCGAGCTGGGCGGAACTCCGCTGATCGGCTTCGCCGGCGGCCCGTTCACCCTCGCGTGCTACCTGGTGGACGGCGGCCCCTCGAAGACCTTCGACCGGACCAGGTCGCTGATGTACGGCAACCCTCCGCTGTGGGGGGCGCTGCTCGGCAGGCTGGCCGACATCACGATCTCCTTCCTGACGGTCCAGGTGCAGGCGGGGGCCTCGGCCGTGCAGCTCTTCGACTCCTGGGCCGGCATCGTCAGCCCCGAGGACTACCGGCGCAGCGTGCTGCCCTACAGCAGGCGGATCTTCTCCGCGCTCGCCGCGACCGGCGTGCCGAGCATCCACTTCGGCGTCGGCACCGGCGAGCTGCTCGGGCTGCTCGGCGAGGCGGGCGCCGACGTGGTGGGCGTGGACTGGCGGGTGCCGCTCGACGAGGCGGTGCACCGGGTGGCGCCCGGCAAGGCGCTGCAGGGCAACCTGGACCCGGCGGTCCTGCTGGCACCGTGGCCGGTCATCGCGGAGCGGGCCATGGCGGTGCTCGACAAGGGCCGGATGGCCGAGAGCCACATCTTCAACCTCGGCCACGGCGTGCTGCCGGACACCGACCCGGACATGCTCACCCGGCTGACCGACCTGGTGCACTCCGTTCCCGCCGGACCGGTCAGCTAGCCGCTACGGTGTCACCGGCGCGGGCGGGTCGGCGGCGGGCGGGGTCTTCCGCCGCCCGAGCCTGCGCCGGACCTCGAACGCGATCGCGCCGATCAGCGCGGCTGGGATGAGGAACGGGAGCAGCGACCCGAGCGCGGTCAGGACCCATCCCACCACCAGGACGAGCGCGTGCCACCCGCCGCGCAGGCCCGCGGCAAATCCGGGCGAGCTCTTCCTATGCTTTTTATGAACAATGACCCCGCGGTGACCGACGAGCGTCACAGTCACCGTCCCGTAGCTGGTCTCATGGGCCAGGGAGCGCTGCTGGGCGAGCAGCGCCTCGAGATTGGACTCCTGGCCGTTGATCTCGTCCTGGACCGAGAGCAGCGCGCCGACCGAGCCGGCCCGCTTGAGCAGTGCCCGCAGCTGGCTGATCGCGGCCTGCGCCGACGCGACCCGGCTGCTGACGTCGGCTACCTGCTGGGTGACGTCCTGTGCGCGCTGGGTGAAGGAGATCTCCTTGCGGTGCGGAAGTGCCCGCAGCTTGGCCAGCACCGGGAACCACTGCGCCGCCGGGATCTTGAGTTCCAGGCTGATCTGCGGCACGCCGCGCGTTCCTGGCGGTACCGTCTCCTGCTCGCTGGAGACGTAGCCGCCGACGGCGGTGACCATGTTCGTGGCCGTCGTGGCAGCGGCGGTCACATTCGGGACGCGGTCGGTCAGGTAAGCCGTGTGGATGATGCTCTGGGTGGACAGTGCCACCTGGGGCCGGCTTCCTGACGGCAGGGCCGCCAGTCGTCGCGCGGCCTGTGGTGCTGGTGCTGCAACGGGGCCGTTGAAGACGCCACCATGGGCGGCCGGGGCGCCGGCGCCGGTGCCCCCGTCACCCGATGAGGACGCGGATCCCGAGCCCGAGCAGGCGGCGAGCAGGAGGCCGGTGCCCAGGCAGGCGGCAACGGCGACGAGGGGTGTGCGCAGCGATCCCTGGCCTGCGCGGGCGCCGAAGGCGCGGAACGTGGTACTCATGCTTCTCGGACGCGTCAGTCGGCCAAACGGTTTCGCGATGACCGCAATGGCAGCCGATCGTTACCGTTGCGAGGCCGGCCCCGTTTCCGCCCGCGGCCCCGGCTGGCGAGGATGTGAGCATGACCTACCCGAAGATCGAGCTGCATGTCCATCTCGAGGGCACCGTCCGTCCGGCCGCCCTGCTCCAGATCGCCCGCCGCAATGGCGTCGCGCTGCCCGCCGATTCGGCCGGGGAACTGGCCGCGGTCTACGAGTTCCGCGACTTCCCGCACTTCCTTGACGTCTGGTGGATGACGACCGGGGCGCTGCGGACCGAGCGGGACTTCCGGCAGGTGGTCGTCGACTACGCGGCCGAGGCGGCCGCGCACGGCGCGGTCTACCTGGAGGGCATCTTCTCCCCGTCCGAGCCAGCCGGCCGCGGTGTGGCCTGGGAAGAGGTCTTCGCTGGCTACTGCGACGGTGCTGCGGAGGCGTTTGAGCGGCATGGTGTGCGGGTCGCGCTGACGCCCGACATCGTGCGGGGCTACCCGCCCGAGGCCGCCGAGCTGACCGTCAGGCACTCGATCGCCCACGCCGAGCGCGGCATCGTCGGGATCGGCCTCGGCGGTTCGGAGGGCGACTACCCGCCCGAGCTCTACGCGCGGGACTTCGCTCAGGCGAAAAACGGCGGGCTCGGCTCGGTTCCGCACGCCGGGGAGGCGGAGGGCCCGGCCTCGGTCAGGGGCGCGCTCGACACGCTCGGCGCCGACCGGATCAGGCACGGGATCCGCGCTGCCGAGGATCCCGGCCTGCTCGGCGAGCTGGCCGGCCGCGGCATCGTGCTCGATGTCTGCCCGATCTCGAACGTGCGGACCGGCGTGGTCCGCTCGCTGGCCGAGCATCCGCTTCCCGAGCTCCTCGCCGCCGGCGTCCGGTGCACGGTCAGCACCGACGACCCGGCCATGTTCGGAAGCAACCTGAGCACCGAGTATGCGACGGCGCTGCGCCTCGGAGCGTCGGCGCGGGGATGTTACGAGGCTGGCATGCACGGGGCGCTCTGCGACGACAAGACCCGCGCCGAGCTGCGCCGGATCGGCGCGGAATTCGACTGGGATGCGGTCGGCGAGGGCGCGGATGAGCGGGACGACGGCTGATGTCACGAGTTTGGCGGCCGCATAGCGGGCAACTCGGACCGATAAGTGACGCCAGCGAATGATATGTGCCCGAACCTAGCTCGGTCTTCTCGCTAACCTGTCATCTGTGGCAGTACTGGGCATCCTCCGGCGACGCCGGCCGTCCGTCTGGCTGGCGGCGTTCGTCGTGGTGGTCGCTGTCCTGGTCGCCGTGCTGGGTCTGGGCGGCTTCTCCGATAAGGCGCCGGCGAGTGACGGCGGAATCCACAAGATCCGCCACGTCGTCATCATCATGCAGGAGAACCGGTCCTTCGATTCGTTCTTCGGCACGTATCCGGGGGCCGATGGCATTCCGGCGAAGAACGGCCGGTTTGCCGTGTGCGTGCCCGACCCCCGCACCAAGGGCTGCGACCGGCCGTATCACGATCCCAGCCTGGTGAACGGGGGCGGA
>DATKQH010000254.1:0-2059 GCA_035532775.1 Streptosporangiaceae bacterium | reverse complement strand
GAGGTCTGGCCCTGCTCCCACAGCTGCAGCAGCTGGTTGTCCGACGTCCAGGTCACCTGGTCGGGCACCTTGACCTTGGCGTGCTGGTAGGCCTGCACGATGTTGACCGTCTGGTTGGCGTAGTCGTACAGCACCGCGTTGCCGCCGAGCACCTGCGCTCCGTCTACGGTCCGTCCTGGTTGGCCACCGACATCGCCGTGATCGGCGCGGCGATCGACCCGGAGACGCGACGCGACCTCGGGCCGATGAACCCGAACCGTTCGACGTTCGGCCCGGACATCGACTACGGCCGCCTGGCCAACGACATACGGCTGAACCGGAGCCACGCACAATGGTGGCTCGATCAGCGCGACACGCTCGTCGCAGCAGACCGCGCAACCTGGGCCTACGCCCTCGTAGCTGTCGCCACCCCGGCGGTCGTTGCGGCCTGCCTGAGCGGACTCACCAACGATCTCGACGCGCTCGACACCGACCACCTCACCGCCCTCATGGCAAGCTCCAGCCGGCTAGGACTGTCGCAGGTGAGCCGACGCCTGACGTCGGACCTGGTCGCAGCGGCGGCCCAGGCATCACTACCAGCAGGACTGCTCATCGCCCACCACGCGGACCTCCTGCACACCTCCTCGAACCTGCTCGGCGCCTTCACGCCCGAGGCCGCGGCCCAGGCGGCCCGCTTCGGCGCAGCGGCATGGCCAGCACTGCATATCGCCGGAACATCGCTGTTCAACACCGAGTCCCCGGACTGGCTCGAGGTGCTGGAGGCGCACGGCCCCGCCGCCGAAGCCGGTGTCGCGCAGGGCCCCCTGCCCGACGAGCTGTGCAAGCGAATCCTCAACAACTCGGCCCCGTACCCGCTGCAGTGGGTCCTGATCGCCGAGGCCTCCCGCTCACAGCTGAACACGGAACCACCCTTGCTCATCGCGGCCAGCGCATGGTTCGACGACTGACTTCCGGTTGTCTGTCGCGGCTTCGAGCGAGACGGGAGTGCTGGCGACTGCCCTGTTCGACACCAAGGCTGACGCCACGGTCAGCTTCCTTCACCAACAGCCGGCTGGTCTAGCCTTGAATCTTCGCCGAGTTCTCGGCCGGAGCAGGTCGGGGTTGGCGCGTCAGTACATGTGCCGTTTGAGCATCTTGATGCGGTTGGCGTGGCTTTCGACTGCGCCGGAGCTCCGGGACAGGGTGAGGCCGGCGGTGACGGCGTCCTGGTCGCGGCGCAGTGCGGTGACGAAGGACCGCAGGCCGGGGTTATCGCTGGTGGTGGCTGCGGTCATCCATTTCTCCAGGTCGCGGCCTCGGCGCTCGGTCATGGCCT
Organism: Streptosporangiaceae bacterium; assembly: GCA_035532775.1. Classification (GTDB taxonomy): domain Bacteria; phylum Actinomycetota; class Actinomycetes; order Streptosporangiales; family Streptosporangiaceae; genus Chersky-822. The sequence goes on along the minus strand of DATKQH010000254.1, from coordinate 744 downwards.
GGGCGAAGGCCCGGCCGTGCTCGCTGCGGGCGGAGAGCTCGAGGCGGCTATCCAGAATGGCGGCCAGTCGGGCCTGGTCGCCGCAGGCGAGGTTGCGGGGCCCGGGTCATGATCCAGCTGGTGACGTCGGGCGGCTCCCAGGCCGTGCTCCTGGCCGAGAACCGGCGCAGCGTCAACCACCGCTATGCCGACGACGAGTACCAGGCGCCGTACGTGTTCACCGAGATCACCGGCCACCTCGACCCGATCGCGATCCTCAAGGCCATCAGCTGCTACGAATACCAGTCCTGCGAGCACCCCGGCTGGGAGGCCAGCGAGGCCCGGTCGTTCTGCGAGGCACTCCGCCGCCGAATCATCCGCTGGCTGCCTGGAACGCCGCCGCAGCCTGGGAGATCACCGACCCCAGCCAGGCCGTCACCGGCATCCACCGCAGGGCGGTCTAGCCGGGTCGACCCGCCGCGATATTCGCGCCCTCGCGACCGGTCGTCACGGCGGGCTGACCTGGCCGAGCCGACCGGAGGATCCGCCCGGTCCTAACCAGCCTTGCGCCACGCTCGGCAGAGCCAGAACGGCACTCGGCTATGACAGAGCCCGTCGGAAGCGGCGACCTGCCCCTTGGGTCCGCCAGGACCGCTCAGAGAATCCGAGACGCTGGGCCGCCCGAGGCTCGCCCCGTGAAGGCCGCCGGGGTTTCCGCTGTGATGGAGTCTCCGGCCACAGTGTCGGCCGGGCTGCCGTGCCTGG
>DATKQH010000253.1:0-10518 GCA_035532775.1 Streptosporangiaceae bacterium | reverse complement strand
GGGCGAGCAGCAGGGGCATATCAGCTCCGGCAGGCAGCTTGAAACCCGGTGCCGCCGTCAGTCCCGCAGTGAGCGCGAACAGGAAGGTTACCAAGGTTCCCGCGGCGGTGACTGTGGTAATCCCGCGGGCTTCCAGCGAGGCCTTGCGGTCGCGCTCCTCGGTCAGCTGGTCCGCGATAAGCAGACCGTAAGCGGTCCCGGCGCCGGTTAGGGGGGGCGGCTCTGGCTGCGTCATTGCGCCGCGTCGTCCTGGCCACCGCCAGCGTCTCCGCGATGCACGTCCCATCCGGCCAGCAGATCGCCGAACGCCGGCGAGGCGCCCTTCATGATGAAGTCGATCTCGATAGGCCCGGGGTCATCAGCAGCGATGTCACTACCACGAGGGGTTTCAGCCGGACCAGGATCCTGCCGCTCCGCCGGCTCGTCTGTCTCATCTGGCATGGCCGCCTCCCATCGTCTGCTGACGCCGCTCGCCGCCGACCAACTCTGGCTTCGCGCAATTATCGCCATTATGGCCCTTATACGCGAGCGCCCGGTGGCGACAGATGCCGCGACGTGAGCCGCGTCGCGGCCTGCGCGAGGCACCAGCAAGATCTGGCTCTCAACGCCCGCCGTGCCGGACAACCCGCGCACTCAGATGCTCGACGTGCACGAGGATCTCACCCCGCAGCCGCCAGCTCGCGCAGGCCGGTCCTGGTGCGTGATGCAGCATCTGAGCGAGCACGTCCCCGCTGCCACCGGACATCTGCCCGGCCAGACGGGCGGGGCGGGCACGCTGATCCGAATGGCGGCCTCGGCCCATCAACCCGAAGTTCGCTAGCCTTCTCCCGCTGTTGCGCCCAAATGCCTGGTAATCTCGGCCCTGTCGTAGATACTGACATTATTCAGTGCTGGAGAGACGGTGTGAGAAAAAGGGCTGCCCTGGTCATTGTCGTACTAGCGCTCGCGCTCTTTGCTAGCGGCTGCTCGAAATCGTACACCACGCCGGCGGGGTACCCATGCGCGCTTGACCAATCGGACTGTTATTACTTCATAAGTCATGGGACTGCGGTGGCCTGCCAGGTCACTGCCTTCGATGAGTGCCACAATACAAAGAATGACTATTACGATTACTACTTCGTCAGCGGTAAGACCTATCTTTGCGATAACCACGCCGACTGTTTTTTGGGTCACAAAGCCGTGGCCGTCCCCAAGCTTTGCTCGCCGAAATTCACCTACGATAAGCTCGCAAACGAACAGCAGGCATGGCAGGTAGTCAATCAGCAAGAAGACCAGAATACTACCCGGCAGCCAATCACAATCAGATTCACTTCCACTTCGGCGACCACTATATCCACGAGAGCCAGCGTCAACGTTACCGCGAACGCCGCCGCGGTGCTCGGAGTTGTCTTCGTGAGCGTTCGGGCGCACATAAACGCGTCGGTCATCAGGACGGCGAGTACGGTGGTGGGAAACGAGGTGACGGTTACCGTACCGGCGGGCGTGACCGCGTACGGAATATACGGAGTGAAGGTTCAGGTGACCAGAGGCCACCTATATCAAAGCAATTCATGCGGGACGGCGAGGCCGAACTATGGCGACGTACAGACGTACGTACCCGTCGCCCCCGGATGGTGCGTATGGCTGAGCGGACAAACACCTTGCCGGGTCCTTCCGGGAACCTGAGGCGGCCGCTCGTGCCGCCAGGAAGAACTTCGGCCCTGAATTGCGGCGAGGCTAGGCGCGTAGCCCGCAGGGCCCAAGCGGTGTCACGGTCCGGCCGATCGCACTGGCGTCCCATAGGACTGTGAGCGGCAGGGTCCGCTCAGGCTGAAGGCTCCCGCTTTGACTCCCGGTACTGAACGAAATTTCGAGTTAGGCGCGCCTGGCAGGACTCGAACCTGCGACCAACTGCTTAGAAGGCAGTCGCTCTATCCGCTGAGCTACAGGCGCTCGAAGCACATTGTGCCTGATCTAGGCTACGCGCCGGACCTGTCCAGCCCAACTATCCAGCGGTCCCCCAGCTGGCCGGCGCTCGCATCACGACCTGGTCCCCCACGGGCCGATCGCCACGAATCCTGGGCCGCAGGCACAACCGCCCGCCCGCGCCGATCACGGTTCCGCGCACGGCCTGGCCGGTCGCACCGCAGGTCACGAGCAGCGCCATCCCGCTGCCGGAATCGACGCTGCCGAGGCCGGCCGGGGCCGCAAAATAATGGGGCCAGGGCAGTGACTTCGCCGTCCAGACGACGTGCCTCTTCGCGATGCTGAACCCCCAGGCCGAACCCCGGCTCCCGGGGTCAGCCCGAGCGCCACCCCGGCCCGCACGCCGTAGATGCCGACCGACATCGCGGCGGCGGTGCCCGGCGCGTCGTGCCCGGTCACCGGGTCGATACCGGTCAGCACGCCGCGGACGTCGGGGTACAGGATGCCGAGCACCGGATCGACGCCCTCGACCACGGCTCCCGGCCGCTGCCCGGTCAGGTGGCCGGTGGCGGCGCTGTACATGCGCAGGCCGGTGCTGCCCGAGAAGACCAGGACGCCGGCCACCACCGCGGCCAGCCTCCCGTCGAAGGAACCGCCCGGCGGCCGGATCAGCCGTTCGGACCCGGTGCGCAGGTCAATCTGCCTGACCGCCGTCACCGGGGCCGTGCCGACCTGGCCATGCGCCGAGACAGTCACGTAGACGCTCCGGCCGGCGACCAGCCAGGCCTGCTCGGCCGGGCCGATGGGGTCGCGCCAGACGGCCTTCCCGGTCGCGTTGGCGTAGCTGGCGACCGACGTCGGGCCGACGATCACCGTGCGCGGTATCCCGGCTCGCGCACACCAGCGGATCGCGGCTACGCTGGCGGCGCGTCGCGGCGCAGAAGTAGCGTTGGCAACCAGACTGGCACGTGATGGAAAAACGATTTCGCGCTAGGAGGATCTATGTCCGACAGGGCTCCGCTGCCCTACGACTTCATGCCGCAGGTGCCTTCGTTCGCCGTCGAGAGCGACGACGTTGCCCAGGACCAGCAGATGGGCGATAACCAGGTATACAACGGCTTCGGCATGAGCGGCCAGAACATTTCACCGCAGCTGCGCTGGCGTGGCTTCCCGGCCGAAACCAAGAGCTTCGCCGTGACCTGCTACGACCCGGACGCGCCGACCGGATCCGGTTTCTGGCACTGGCTAGTGCTCGACATCCCGGCCTCGGTCACCGAACTGGCGTCGGGCGCGGGCGCGGCGGACGGCGGCGGCCTGCCGGCCGGCGCTTTCTCGGTCCGCAACGACTACGGGTCCAAGGACTTCGGCGGCGCCGCGCCGCCGGAAGGCGACCCGCCGCACAGGTACGTGTTCGCTGTCCACGCGCTGGACGCCGAGCCGCTCGGGATCGACTCCGACGTCTCCCCCGCCGTGGCCGGGTTCAACCTGCGCTTCCACACCATCGCCCGCGCGGTGATCGTTCCCGTCTACGGGCACTGACGCGGGCCTGCCCGCCTGCAGGCACGGGCGGTGGTTCGTTATATAACAAACCGGCTGTGGCTGGTCGCGCACACCAGCTGCGCGCCGGCCGCAGCCGGTCGCGTCTCGGCGCCGCTCAGCCCGGCTGCGGCCTGGCCTAGGCCAGGCTTGCCAGCACCTCACGCTCGCGGTCCGGGTCGAGCCCATGCCGAGGCCGGCCTGCGGCGACCGGCGGGTCGCCCTCAGTCTGCAGCCATCGCCAGGTGTCGGTCACCGTCTCCTCGACCGGCCGGCAGACCAGGCCGGCCGCGAAGATCGCGGACACGTTCCCGTTGTGCAGGCTGGCGCGCTCGCCGTAGGGGGGGACCCAGACGGGAAGCTCGATCCACGGCCCGATTCCCGCCGCCTCGATCACCTCAGGGTCCACCCAGACCAGGTTCGCATCGGACCCGGTGGCGGCGACGGCGGCGGTCAGCAAGCTCTCCATCGTGGCGTGACCTGACGTGCTGACGGCGTTGAACGGGCCGCTGATGCCCGCGTCCGCCGCGTGCAGCAGCCAGCTGGCCAGGTCACGGCAGTCGATGTACTGCAGCGGCATATTACGAGGGCCCGGCGCCAGCACGTCGCCGCCGCGCTCGATCCGGCGCAGCCACCACGGCATCCGGCCAACGAACTCGTAAGGGCCGAGGATCAGCCCGGCCCTGGCGAGCACGGATGGCCCGTCGAAGTGCTCGAGAACGGCGAGCTCACCACCGCGCTTGGCCGCCGCGTAGTCGTCCCATTCCTCGCTCGCCGCGCCACCGTCCACGACGGGCGCGCTCTCGTCCGCGGCCACCGGGATCGGCCACTGGTAGACCGACCTGCTGGAGACGTAACCGTAGTGGCCGGCCCGGCCGGACAGCATCGAGGCCGAGTCGCTCACCACGCGCGGCGCGCGGCTCCAGGTGTCGATCACCGCGTCCCAGGTGTCGTCGCCGAGCGCCGCGCGCAGTTGTCCCGGATCGGTCCGGTCCGCCTGCCGCGCCTGCGCTCCCGGAACGTCCTTGCCGCTGACGCCCCGGTTCACCGTTGTGACCTCGTCACCCCGGGCCAGCGCGGCCTCGACGACGGCCCGTCCGACGTGGTGTGTCCCGCCGAGCACCAGAAGTCTCATGGGGCTATCCTGGCGGGCGCTGCCCCGGCCAGTCGAACGTGTTCATTCACGGCGTAGCCGTCAGGCCGCTTTCCTGCTGGCGCCCTCCGCCCGGTCGGCGGCCGCGGCCGTGGCGCCTTCCTCCAGGTGCAGCCTGGGCGCGACCGGCTCCATCCAGCGCGGCATCCACCACGCATGCCGCCCGAGCAGCGTCATCACCGCGGGGACGAGCACCATCCGCACCACGAAGCTGGCGAAGACGACCACCATGATCGCCGCGGCGGTAGTGATGACCCGGGCGGTCGCGCCGATGCCGATCGCCACGCTGCGGTGCGGGTCCCTGGTCACGATCCAGGCCTCGTGAATCCGGGACAGCAGGAACATGGAGGCCGTTCGCGGAGTCGGTGCCAGCCACCGAGTAGCTGTTGACGTAACCGCCGCCGAACTCGTGCCTGACGGCGAACAGGCCGACGATGATGACCACCCAGGCCGGTGATCACTGCCCAGTGCCATCGCACCGCGAAGCCGCCCAGCCGCTCCAGCAGCCGATTCACGGTCCCGCATCCCGGGTCCCCCGCGCCGAGCCGAAGCTCGCGCGTCCCAGCGGCCGGCCGTCGGCCGGGCTGGCACTCGCCGATGTCAGGGCACCATCCGGGGCGCCGGCCGCGGCAACGGCCTCACCCGCGCGGGGTGATCGGCCGGATGCGTCCTACTGCGCCGGCAGCGTCGCCATGTGCTGCCCGCAGGACGACGGGTCGTAGCCGGGGAGGCTGGCGAGCTGATCGATCAGCCAGCGCGAGGCGAGCACCTTGATCAGCGCCTGCACCTCGCGTGACGCGGCGTGCTCGGCCGGGATGACCAGGTCGAACCGCTCCGCCGCCAGCGGGATGAACGCCAGCCCGTAGGCCAGCGCCGCGGGCTCGCATGCCACGCCCGCGTCGGCGAGACCCGCGGCGATCGCGTCGGCGACCTGCAGGTGCCCGGCCGCCATCGTCCGGTAACCGGGAACCTGCTCGCCGTCGATCCCGGCCTTGCCGAGCTCGCGGTCGAGCACGCGGCGCGCCTCGGCGCCAGGCTCCCTGTTCACCAGCCGCAGGCCGCGGCTGGCCACGTCGGCAACGCCCGTCACGCCGTCCGCGGCGGCGGGCCCGAGCACGAGCCCCTCCCGCCACGCGCTGAAGCCGACCACCTCGCCGCCCGCGGCAAGCACCTCGGCCGCGGAGCCGGTGTTGTACTCGCCGGACCGATCCCGCAGGTGCGCGCCGGCGGCATGCACCAGCCCGTCGGCGGCCAGTCGCAGCGCCTCCCGGCTCGAGCACGGCCACCAGCTGAACGCGATCGGCGGGTCGAGCAGGCTGAGCGGTTCCTCGAGCAGCGGCAGCGCCGGGTCACAGCCGGCGACGACGAGCGTCGGCCGGGGCGGCCCGATGGGCCGGACCTCCGCCAGGCGGGCGGTCGACGGCGCATCTGGCGGGGCCGCGCCGTCGCGTTGGTCGGGTTCGCAGGTGGCGAGAAGGCCGCCGGCCGGGAGGAAGCCCGCCCGGCTGACCGTTGCGCCGGCCAGCGGCAGCGCGACGAACGAGTCGCCGATCGGGGCCAGCGTGACCCGCGCGACGGCCGGACCCGGGCCGGTGTCGGAGCCGGTGTCCGAGCCGACGTGACTGACGAGGCGAACTGACACCGTCGGGATCGTGCCTTCCGCCCCGAACAGCTCGTCCACCGTCATCCCGAGCGCCTGGGCCAGCGCCAGCGCGACGCGCAGCGAGGGGTCCGACTGGCCGCTCTCAACCGCGGAGACGGCCTGCCGCGACACGCCGGCCATTCCGGCGAGCTGCTGCTGCGAGAAGCCGCGCGCCTGCCGGGCGAATCGCAGCTTGGCCCCGCTGATCATTTCTGGACCCCCGCCCGGCCGGGCCGCGCTCCTCCGGCCGCCCTCACTCCCCCGGCGGGCCGCCCTTCCCCGGCGGGCACGGCCCTGGCGCCGACCGCTGCCCCGCCTGCGGCGAAGCAGGGCGGATCGACGGCCGTCAGCACAAGTTCCTGCCCGGCGGACGCGGCCTCCAGCAGCCGGCCGGTCACCGTTGCGTCGGCGGTGCGGATCGTGACCTCCCAGAGCGCCCCGGCCGGCCGGCACGAGCCGACGACTCCGGCCAGCACCAGCCCGCGGGCGGGATGCCGGCCGCTGATAACCCGGTCAGGATGGATGCCGGCCACCACGCCGGCGGACCCGGACCCGGACCCGGGCGTCGGTGACTGGGCCACCGCCGCCGGCGCGGACTCTCGCACCGGCACGAACGCGGTGTAGCCGACTAGCTCGGCGACCCGGCGCGCGGCGGGCCGGAGCACAACCTCGCCGGGCGCGCCCGTCTGCAGCACCTGACCGCGGTCGAGAACCGCCAGCCGGTCGGCGAACGCCTGCGCCTCGGCAAGCTCGTGGGCGACGAGAATCGCTGGGATGCGGCGCTGCGTGACGAGCGAGACGACCAGGTCGGTGAGCGTACGCCGCAGGCTGACGTCCAGCCCGGTGTAGGGCTCGTCGAGCAGCAGGGCATCGCAGTGCGAGAGCAGCAGCCGCCCGAGCGCCACCCGGTGCGCCTGGCCGCCCGACAGCCGGGCCGGCATCGCCGAGAGCAGCCCGTCGATCCCGAGCAGGCCGGCTAGCTCGGCAAGCTCGGCCTCGGCCGACGCCGACGACCCAGCCGACGCTGACGACCCGGCCGGAACAGCTGGCGCCGATGACCCGTCCGACCCGTGCGGCCCGGCCCGCCCGGACGACCGGGACCGGGCGTACAGCAAGTTGTCCCTGACCGACAGATGCGGAAACAGGCCGGGATCCTGGCGAAGCAGCCCGACGCGGCGCTGCCATGGCGGCAGCGCGGTCACGCTCTGGCCCGTCGACGTCAGGACCCGGCTAGCCAGCGTGATCCGCGCCCGGCGCGGCGCCACGAGCCCCGCGATCACCTCGAGCAGCGTCGTCTTGCCTGCGCCCGAGGGCCCGAACAGCGCGAGCCGCTCGCCCGGCGCGACCGTCAGGCGCGCCCGAACCGTTAAGTCGCGGCGGTCAACCTCGACGTCGGCTTCGAGCACGGGCGCTCCAGACATAGGCCGCGATCGGCAGCGGCAGCGCGACAACAAGCAGGACGAGGGCGTACGGCAGTGCCGACGGCAGGCCAGTCTCCTGCAGCGTCGTCCAGACCTGCAGCGGAAGCCCTGTCGGATGGTAGGCGATGATGACGACGGCACCGAACGCTCCCATCGCCCTGGCCCAGGCGATCGCCATCGCCATCGCCATCCCCGGTGCGGCCAGCGGTACCGTCACCCGCCGGAATACGCGTAGCGGCGGATCTCCCAGCAGCGCCGCCTGCTGTTCCAGCCGGTAGTCGACGCTGCCGAACGCGGCCTGCGCCCCGAGTACGTAGTACGGCGCCGACTCGTACACCTGGGCGATGACCAGGGCCAGGAACGTATCGGTCGCGGACAGGTGCAGGCCGGAAAGCAGATGCCCGATCGGCGTGAACGGGCCCACCATGAAGATCAGCAGCAGCCCGACGACCAGCGGCGGCAGCAGCAGCGTGGCCAGCACGCCGGCCTCCCACACGCGCGGGAACGGCAGCGTGCCCCTGGCCAGCGCCCAGGCCAGCGGCGTGCCGAGCAGCAGCAGCACACCGAGCGTCACGGCGCCGGACTCGGCCGACAGGATGAGCGGGTCGAAGGCGCCGGGCGCGCTCAGCGCGCTGGTAATGCCGCTCCACGACAGATGCGTCAGCAGCGCGATGACGGGTCCGAGCAGGGCGAGCCAGATGATGCCGGTCCCCGCCACCGCTAGTGACCGGCTGGCATTGCGCAGCCCTCGCGGAACTGCCAGTCCGCCGGGCCCGCTCTGTCCGGGCGCCGGCGGAGTGACAGTAACTGGGCTAGCTGCCAATCTCTTTCCGGATCGAGGCGGGTACGGCGCTTGCCGGGCCGGTCAGTGTCGGTGTCAGCAGGGTATAGCCGCCCTGCTTCGCGTAGAGCGCGCGGCCGGCCGGCGAGAGCACGTAGGCGACGAAGGCATTGCCCGCCGCCGCGTCCTTCGCGCCGCTGATGGTCGTGATGTCGAGCGTGAGCGGCGAGCCGGTCTTGGTCTCCGGGCCCGTGCTGCTGGTAATCGTGATCGAGGCCTTGGCGTACTGGTCGGCCAGGGACGCATCGCCCAGGTTGATGTCGGGCGGCAGGCTGATGTAGTGCAGGTGCAGCTGCTTGGCCTGCGACAGGTAGGCGCTGGCCGCGTCGACCTGGCCGGCCTGGAGCCGTGAGTCAAGGGCGGCTTCCTCGAAGATCTGGGTCGACGTGTCCGACGCCGGCGGGCCGCCGAGGATCGTCGTCATCGTGCTCTTCGGCAGGTGGTACTTCATCTGGGCGAGCTCGAGCATGTAGATGAACGCTCGGCCCTGCGGGTCGGTGTTCGGGTCGGTCCGACCGAGCTGGAACCCTGGCTGCTCCATCAGCTTGAACAAGTCCGATATCGGCTTCTTGCCGCTCGCAATCGCCTGGAACTGCGGGCCGTACTTGCTCGACGGGTTGTAGGCGACGACGATCGAGGTCGACGCGTACTGGACGTACCACCTGGTGAACTTGGCCCCAAGGTCCCCGATGGGCTTGCCGCCGACGCTGATGAAGGCGTTCGGGAAAATGGCCTTGGCCGCGATCTCGCTGGACAGGCCGTCGGACGGCCCGGCGGTGCCCTGGTACTTGTACCCGGTCGCCGTGGCGAAGGCAGGCCCGAATATCTGCTCGTTCAGGTAAGTCAGCGATGCCGCGTACGCGACGTTCGCCGTGCCCGACGGCTTGGCGTTGCCGCCCCCGCCTGAACTGCCCGAGTCCCCGGAGCTCCCCGACGAGCCGCAGCCCGCTGCCGCCAGCCCAAGGCACGCAAGTACGGCCACTCCGACAAGGAACCTACTGATCTTCAGCGTCATAGCCGGGACGATAGCCACTGTCAGTTGCGTTGCGCAAGAACTCCTGACACAAACGGTCCGCCCGCAGCGCCCGCAGCGCCCGCCAGCCGGCCAGCCTGTCAGCCCGCCGGTCCTGACCACGAGCCGCTAGCGATGCCGGGGCTGGCCTTCAGCCAACGTTCAGCCTCCTGTGGTTAGCTGTCGCACGGCCTTGCGACCGTGCCGGCCTGGCAGCGCTTCGCGAACAGCGCAGCCACACAGGTCCGCGCCCCATAGCATGGTCTCCGGCAGGCGCCCCCTCAGGTTTCCTCACGACTAAGGCAGGTCAGGAATGGGCAAGGCGGAGCGAAACCGTCAGCAGAGCGCCAGGGAGAAGATCGCCGCCCAGCAGGCTCTCGAGAAACGAGCCGACCAGCGGAGGAAAGGCCTGATCGCTGGCGGAAGCATCGTCGTGGTGCTGGCCGTGGTGGTCGCCCTGATCGTCGTCAAGTCACTCGGGGGGTCGCCGGCCAAGGCCTCGGGCCCGACGACGGCGAGCGCGACCGTGGCGGCCGCGGTCGGCCGTGACATCGCCAGTGTCCCGGCGGCGACTCTGGACAAGGTCGCGGCCGGTCCGACGTACCCGGCCACGGGCAGCGTCTACCCGCACGCGATCCGCACGATCCGGCCGGCGGGCGCGGTTCTGACCAGCAACGGGAAACCGGAAGTCGTCTATGTCGGCGCCGAGTACTGCCCGTTCTGCGCCGCCGAGCGGTGGGCTCTGTCGGTAGCGCTCAGCCGCTTCGGAACGTTCTCGGGGCTGCACCTCATCCACTCGAGCAGCACCGATACCGACCCGAATACGCCGACTGTGAGCTACTACAAGGCGACCTACACCAGTAAGTACGTCGCCTTCGCCACGACCGAGGCACAGAAGGTCGACAAGACCCCGCTGCAGCCCGTAACCACGCTGGACAAGTCACTGATGGCGAAATACGACGCACCGCCCTACGTGCCGACGAGCAATTATGACGACTCGTTCCCGTT
>DATKQH010000252.1:0-5433 GCA_035532775.1 Streptosporangiaceae bacterium | reverse complement strand
CCGCCCTGGTCGTAGGGCCGGGTGTGGTCGAGATCGCAGCGGCGCGCGGGGCGGCGGCAACCTGGGAAACCGCAGGTCCGGTGCCGGATCGTGACCAGCTCGCGGAGCTTGCCCGGCGGCCGGTAGGCGGCAGCCTGGCGGGTGTGAGCACAGGTGCCGCGTTCGAGCCAGGCGAACTCCATGCCAGCCAGCCATGCCGCGCGGCCGGTCGCGGCCGGTGCGGGTGACCCGGGCGAACTCCGTGACCCGGGCGACCCGGGCGATTGTCCCGGGTCAGGCCGTGAACTGGGTCCGGCGCGGGCGCAGGCGTGTGCGGCGGCCGTGCCGTCCGGGCCGGTCAGAGTCACGCACCACCGCGTTCCTGGTCCGGCCGAGAGGCGGGCGGCCAGGTCACGGCAGGTCCAGGCATCCAGCGGGCCAAAGCCCGCGACCTCGCCCGGCGCGTGGGACAGATCCAGCCACGCCGAGACCGGCATCGTCAGGTGCACCGACCCGGTCAGCGCCGCCAGCCCGCCTCGCGCCGAGCCCGGATCGGCCGGGGCATCGTTGCCGTGGCTGGCCTCGCGGGCAGGCTCGGGAAGCAGAGACTCCGGGTCCCGGCCGGCCAGCAGGGCGGTGAACACCGCCGCGCGCAGCTGGTCCATGGTCCCGGCGGCGCCGGCCTCCTTCAGTGACCGGGCGATCGCGCTGATCCGCTCGTCCGCGGCGATCATCTCGGCGGGCGGCAGCTCGCGGCCGGCCAGGGCGCCGTTCCCCGACCCTTCCTGCCACGACTCCACCCGGGCATCCGCGCGGCCCTTCTCAGCGCGGCGGCGCAGCGCCTGCGGATCCAGGTACAGCACCATCGACCGCAGCGCCGCCCGCAACTGGCTCGTCGTCATCGACCCTGCCTGCGCGAGGTACGCCATCGCGACCGCGGCCGCCGCCAGGTCACTCAGGCCGGACAGCTCGGCCGCGAACACCATTGCCCTGGCCCGGTCGATTCGGCCCGCGAGCAGGGCCCTCAGCACAGCAGGCAGCCGGACCAGGTCCCGCGCCAGGCCAAGCAGGCTGTCCGCCGACCGGCCGGTCAGCACCAAGGAAGCGGCAAGCTCCTCGCTGACGTGCTCGCTGATCCGCGACCAGCCCGGCCGGGCGGCCGCCCGCATCCGGCGCGCATCGAGTTCGGCCACGGCGGCGAGCTCCACGCCTGCCTGCCACGACGACAGGCGCCGCGATGCCCGCAGCAGTCCGACCAGCTCATCGTCGGAGAGTCCCGCGAATCCATCGTCCAGGACGCCCTGGGAGAACCCTGCCAGCGCCGGGCCCGGCTCGAGGCCGTCCAGCAGCCCGCCGTCCGCGAAGCCCGACTCGCATGCAGCTTCGGACCCCGTACCGGTCCCCCAGATCGCATCCATTTCGGTCACCGACACCTCAGCCGCCGACACCTCAGCCACCGACAGTTCGGCCAGCCAGCCGTCCTCCTCGTCGGGGCCGTCCTCGGGCGGCCCGGCGAACGGATCCGGCCACAACCCGGCCAGCTCCGCATCCGACGGCTCATGACACAGGGCAGCACCGGAGGCTGGCATCTCGGGGGCTGGCATCTCGGAGGCTGGCATCTCGGGGGCTGGCATCTCGGAGGCTGGCATCTCGGAGGCTGGCATCTCGGGGGCTGGCATCTCGGGGGCTGGCGGGGACTCGCCGGGCCGGGTCACCTCAGCGGCTCCCGGGGGCGGGTCCACTCGCGGGATCATCATCAGGCGGCTCCGCGGAGATCCACGACAACGAATTTATTATCGATAACTCTACAGTCGCCCTCTGACAATTAGTCTCTACGTTCGATTCCCCAGGTGGGGTTGCGCCGTCTGCGAATGCCTGGCTCGCCGTCAGACGTCGATGTCGTCCGCTACCGCCCGCAGCACAGCCGCGATCTTCTTGGCTTCCCTGGGATCAGGGTGCTTTCCGCGGTGATAGGTGTTGGACATCCCATCCAGCAGCTTGATCAGGTCCTCGACCAGGACGGTCATCTCGTCCGTGCCCTTGCGGTTTGCCTTGGCGACAGTAGGCGGCGGCTCTAGCGCCCTGACCTGCAGGGCCTGAGCTCCTCTGCGGCCCTCTGCCACGCCGAACTCCACCCGCTGCCCGGCTCGCAATACGGTGCCCGGGGTCGCCAGTGCAGTCGAGTGCACGAAGACCTCACCACCGTCATCACGGGTGAGGAAGCCGAACCCCTTGTCGGCGTCATACCACTTGACCTTGCCAGTAGGCACGTGCGGACCCTTTACGCGAAGAGAAATGATGAGTTACTGCCTCGGTGCGCATATCTAGGCTATCGGTACCGACCAGTGCGCCCACGTCCGGATGGAACTGGCTGGGCCAGGAAAAGCTTACCGACTAGGCACGATATGCCCCAAAAGTATGCTTGCGCTCCCAGGACTCCGCCGATAGCGCAGTCATGAGCAGAACATACCCTGTCCCGGCCGGGAGGACACCGGATTAATGCCCCACCGCTGGTCCCGCCGGCCGCCTGTCAGCCGGGCTGGTGATCCGGCCAGACAGGCCGTCAGCCGGGCTTGCGCGGCGTGCTCCACGGCGGCCGCCTGGGCTCACGTTTCCCCCGGTACACCCGTCGCAGCAGATATCCGGCACCGAGCACCGCAGCGATGCGGCTCAGCCGGCCGGCCGCCATCCAGGCCTCGAAGGCGTAGGAGCCAAGGGACGGGCGCTGGCCGCCGAGCGCCATTACCAGGACCGCTCCGAAGATCACAAGCAGAACAGGGACGGCGAGTCCGAGCCACTTATCGCGAAGATCCCATTTTTTAGAACTTATAGCGATGAAAGCTCCGGCAACCCAGATGGGCGGGTACACGGCCCCGCCTATTCCGAGCAGCACGATGGCGACGGCCTCCAGCCTGTCGCGGAACGCTAGCGCAAGGAGCCCGGAACCGAGTCGCGAGATCCGGCCGGCAGCAGTCCTGCTCGCATCGGACAGCCAGCCGCTGCTGCCTGCCCGCCCGGCCGGCTCGTCCGCCGAGATGCTGACCTCGACGCCAGCTTCGGACTCGTCAGCACGGTCGCTGCCGGCCCCGCCGTCTGGGCCGGGCCGTTCCGGCCGGCCGGAACGGCCCGGCCGATCGGGCCGGCCGGGCATGGGAACCGGGGCTCCGGCCAGTGACTCAGGCGCGGGCGACGGGCCGGGCAGCAGCGTTTCGGGCGGTACGCCGTTGCGCCCCGGCAGGTGAGTCACGTCCGGGACGTCGCCGTGACCTGGCTCGCCGGCTGGAGCCCGAAGCCCTGGAAGCGGCGGCCCGCCCGAGGCTGGCGAGCCGACCGAAACCGAGGAGCTAACGGGGGGAACCGAAGAGCGAATAGCAACCGACGAGCCGACGGGAACCGACGAGCCAGCGGCAACCGACGAGCCAGCTTGAACGGGCAGCGCAGCCGTGCCTGACGAACCGCTGGTGACCGACGGAGCAGCCGAGACCTCGGAGAACGACACCGATGCCGGAGCCGATATCCCGCCCGTGACCGGCAGCCTGCCTGGCACTTGCAGATCGAAGACAGGCTCAGCCCCGGCCGTCGCGAGGACGGACGCGTGGGCGACTCCCGCGCCATGGGGCGGCCAGACCTGCCGTACGGCACCGTTCGCGAGACTGCCGAACCGGCTGCCGATGGCCGCCTCCTTGCGTGCGGCGATCTTGGTGCGCTCGTTCTCGACGAGGGCGATCGGATCGCCAAGAGCCGCCAGAGTCTGCCTGACCTGCACCGGCGTTGCGTGGCTCAGGCCCCCGACCTCCGCTTCGATGCGCGCGCGCGTCTGGTCGAGCAGGGCCTGCCGGTCTCTGAGACCTAGCCGGCTCCTTGCCGCGAGGGACAACCGGTTGAGGTAGTCACGGACTAGCTGCTCCGTGGGCGGATTCATGCCTTGATGATCCACCTTTAATGGCCCCTTGGGGAGCCGGCACGCATGATGGCCTCATCGATTTGCCGCGCACTAGACCGCACGAGATCAGGCCAGAGGGAGTGATGTGCGCACTGATGCGAAAAGCGACGGACAATGCCCCTGGATACGAAAAGCGGCCCCGGCCAATGGCCGGGGCCGCCCTCCTGGGTACTGCACCGGATTGCCGTCAGGCACTCCGGGGTTAATCGGGACCTCAGTCACCGCTCACGACCGGCGAGCCGCCGGCCGCTTGCCGACGACTAGAAGTCCATGTCACCGCCGCCTGGAGCGGCCGGGGCCTTCTCCTTCTCCGGCTTCTCGACGATGACGGCCTCGGTCGTGAGGAACAGCGCCGCGATGGAGGCCGCGTTCTGCAGGGCAGAGCGCGTCACCTTCGCCGGGTCGATGATCCCCGCCTTGAACATGTCGACGTACTCACCCGTCGCCGCGTTCAGGCCGTGGCCTGCCTCGAGGTTGCGCACCTTCTCGGCCACCACGCCGCCCTCAAGGCCGGCGTTGACCGCGATCTGCTTGAGCGGCTCCTCGAGCGCACGGCGCACGATCTGCGCGCCGGTCGCCTCGTCGCCAGGCAGCTCGAGCTTCTTGAAGGCGTTCTTGCCCGCCTGGAGCAGGGCGACGCCGCCACCGGCGACCACACCCTCCTCGACGGCGGCCTTGGCGTTCCGCACCGCGTCCTCGATGCGGTGCTTGCGCTCCTTCAGCTCGACCTCGGTTGCCGCGCCAGCCTTGATGACGGCGACGCCGCCGGCCAGCTTGGCGAGCCGCTCCTGGAGCTTCTCGCGGTCGTAGTCCGAGTCGGTGTTCTCGATCTCGGCGCGGATCTGGTTGACCCGGCCGCTGATCTGCTCGGCGTCGCCGGCACCGTCGACGATGGTGGTCTCGTCCTTGGTGACCACGACCTTGCGGGCCCGGCCGAGCATGTCCAGCTCGGCACTGTCCAGCTTGAGGCCGATCTCCTCGCTGATGACCTGGCCGCCGGCCAGGACGGCGATGTCACCAAGCATGGCCTTGCGGCGGTCACCGAAGCCGGGCGCCTTGACGGCGACGGACTTGAACAGGCCGCGGATCTTGTTCACGACGAGGGTGGCAAGGGCTTCGCCCTCGACATCCTCGGCGATGATGACCAGCGGCTTGCTGGCCTGGACCACCTTGTCGAGCAGCGGCAGGAGGTCCTTGTTGGCCGAGACCTTCGAGTTGACGATCAGGATGTACGGATCCTCGAGAACCGCTTCCATCCGATCGGGGTCGGTCACGAAATAGTGTGAGATGTAACCCTTGTCGAAGCGCATGCCCTCGGTGAGCTCGAGCTCGAGGCCGAAGGTGTTGCTCTCCTCGACGGTGATGACGCCTTCCTTGCCGACCTTGTCCATCGCCTCGGCGATCATCTCGCCGATCGCGGTGTCCCCGGCGGAGATGGAGGCGGTCGAAGCGATCTGCTCCTTGGTCTCCACGTCCTTGGCGAGCTTGGAAAGCTCCTCGCTCACTCGCTC
>DATKQH010000251.1:0-30666 GCA_035532775.1 Streptosporangiaceae bacterium | reverse complement strand
GCCGCACCGTGACGGTGCTGAACGACGCCGATGCCGCTGGCATCGCCGAGATGCGCTTCGGCGCCGGCCGCGGCCAGCCGGGCACCGTCCTCCTGCTGACCCTCGGCACCGGGATCGGCAGCGCGCTGTTCTATAACGGCGTGCTCATCCCCAATACCGAGTTCGGCCATATCGAGATCCGCGGCAAGGACGCCGAGGAGCGCGCCTCTGAGCGTGCCCGTGAGGAGCAGGACCTCAGCTGGGGAAAGTGGGCCAGCCATGTCGATACCTACCTGGACAAGATGGAGGCCCTGCTCTCCCCTGACCTGATCATTATCGGCGGCGGCATCAGCAGGAAATCGGGGAAGTTCCTGCCCAGGCTCACGCTCCGGGCCCAGGTCGTGCCCGCGTCGCTGCAGTACGAAGCGGGAATCGTCGGCGCCGCGATAGCCGCCGCAGCGGGCGGCAGCTGAGGCCTGCCCCGGCGAGCTTCATCTGATATTCACCGGTTAGACCTTTATCCTTCCTTCAGGCCTAGGCAAGAAGTAATGACCAGGACAGGACCTATTCACCATGCACCGGCACTATTGCTCCGTCCTGACCTAGTGGTCACGAAGCTCGGAGGGGAATAGTGCGGAACAAGAAAACAGCCGCAGTCGCCGCCGCAGCGCTGAGCGGCGCTCTGCTGGCCGCCGGCTGCTCGGGCGGCTCGGGCGGCTCGGGCGGCTCGGCTAGCAGCGGCAGCGGCAGCGGCAGCGGCAGCACGAACTGGGCGACGGTGACGTCGGTCGCCGCCGGCGGCGGCATGAAGGCACTGATCGCCGCCGCCAGGAAGGAAGGGCAGCTGAACGTCATCACGCTGCCAGCCAACTGGGCCAACTACGGCACCATCATGAAGGACTTCACCGCCAAGTACGGCATCAAGATCAACGACGCTAACCCCGATGGCTCGAGCCAGGACGAGATCAACGCGATGGTGCAGCTCAAGGGCCAGTCCCGGGCCCCTGACGTACTGGACATGGGCACCGCCTTCGCGATCAAGGCCGATCAGGAAAAGCTGCTCGCCAAGTACGAGGTCGCGGCGTGGAATGACATCCCCGCGGTCGAGAAGTCCTCGGACGGGACCTGGTACGGCGACTACGGCGGCTACGTGGCCATCGGCTACGACTCCAAGAAGGTGAAGGTCCCGCCGACCTCTTTCAAGGACCTGGCCAAGCCGATCTACAAGCACGAGGTGGCGATCAACGGCAACCCGACCCAGGCGAGCGCCGCGTTCTCCGCGGTCTACGCCGCTGCGCTGGCCAACGGCGGATCCCTCGGCAACATCAATCCGGGCGTCGCCTACTTCGCCAGGCTGAAGAAGGACGGCAACTTCGTCCCGGTCACGGCCGGCCCGACGACGGTGCAGAGCGGCCAGACGCCGATCGTGGTCTGGTGGGACTACCTGCTCGCCTCGGAGGTCGGTGCCGCCGACCCCAGCTTCAGGATCGTGATCCCGACCGACGCGAGCTACGCCGCCTACTACGACCAGGCGATCAACGCCAACGCGCCTGACCCGGCGGCCGCGCGGCTGTGGGAGGAGTACCTGTACTCGGTGACCGGCCAGAACCTGTGGCTGCAGGGCAAGGCACGGCCGGTCGAGCTGCCGACCATGATCGCCAACGGCACCGTGAACAAGGCGGCCAACGCCGCGCTGCCGCCCGCGCCGTCGACCCCCCTGCAGTTCCCGACCCAGGCACAGGAATCGGCGGCTGAAGGTGTGGTTGCCAAGCAGTGGGCAGCCAGAGTCGGCTAGCCGGTGACCACCCAAGTGGCTCCGGCCGCTGCGCCCGGTCCCCTCGGAGATCCGGGCGCTGCGGCTGGGCGCCGTTCCCTGACTAACCTGCGCCGGGCGCGTGACCTGGCCGGCGTGGTGCCGTTCACCAGCTACGTGCTGCTCGGCCTGGTGCTGCCGATGGGCGCGATCCTGATCGGCGCGTTCAGGAAGCCGGTCAGCGGCTCGTTCACGCTGCACAACCTGCACATCGCCAGCCACGGCATCTACCTGCACGGCTTCGCCACCAGCATGGAACTGTCGCTGATCGCCTCCGTGGTTCCCGGGATCCTCGGGTTCCTGATCGCCTATGCGATCTTCACGGCCAGGCGAGGCTCGGTGCTGCGGCGGGTCGCGATCACGGCGTCGGGGGTTTTCGCCAATTTCGGCGGCGTACCGCTGGCGTTCCTGTTCATCGCCACGCTGGGCAATACCGGCCTGGCCACCCAGTGGCTGACCGATATCGGCTTCAACCCGTACAACAGCGGATTCGACCTGTACGGGCTGGGCGGTGTCGCCCTGGTCTACATGTACTTCCAGATCCCAATCATGGTGCTGGTCATCCTGCCGGCCTTCGAAGGCCTGCGGCCGGCCTGGCGCGAGGCGGCCCAGAACATGGGTGCGAGAAGCTGGCAGTACTGGCGCTATGTCGGCGTGCCGGTGCTGGCGCCGTCGGTGCTCGGGGCCACCCTGCTGCTCTTCGGCAGCGCGTTCTCGGCCTATGCGACGGCTGAGGCCCTGACCAGCGGCACTATCCCGCTGACCTCGATCCAGATCGGCTCCTTCCTCAACGGCAACGTGCTGGCCGGCCAGCAGGATGTCGGCTTCGCGCTCGGCCTCGGGATGGTAGTCATCATCGCCGTCGTCATGCTCGTCTACGTCTGCCTGCAGCGGAGGGCGGCACGATGGCTGCGGTAACCGACGCCGGCCCGGCCAGCCCGCCGGCCAGGGTCGCCTCCGCCCCGGCTGCGCGGCGCCGGCGGAGCCTGCCCGTCTGGCGATGGATCATCCTGCTCGGCGCGGGCATCTACTTCCTCATCCCGCTGTACGCGGCGCTGCGGTTTTCCGGATTCGGCACGTTCGGGCAGGTCTTCTCCCAGACCGGGTTCTCCGACGCGCTCATACTCTCGGTGAAGCTGGCGCTCGTCACGACCGTCCTCACGCTCGTCCTGATGGTCCCTACGACCATCTACGTGCACCTGCGACTGCCGAGGATCAGGCCGCTGCTCGAGAGCATCACCATCCTGCCGATCGTCATTCCCCCGGTAGTGCTGATCCTCGGCGTGCTCGACGTGTCGCCGCCGAGCCTGAAGGGGACGCCCTACCTGCTCGCGCTGGTGTACGTGATCCTGGCGATGCCCTTCGCCTACCGGTCACTCGATGCCGGGCTGCGGTCGCTGGACCTGAAGACGCTGGTCGACGCGTCGAACTCGCTCGGGGCCGGCTGGCCGGTCACGCTCTGGCGGGTGATCCTGCCGAACCTGCGGACAGCCGTGCTCTCGGCGACGGTGCTGACGGTGGCGCTGGTCCTGGGCGAGTTCACGATGGCCAGCCTGGACCAGTACCAGACTTTCCCAGTGTGGATCGTGAACTTCGACCAGACCAGCGGGCCTGTTTCGGTCGCTGCTTCCCTCTTCGCGCTGTTCGTGACCTGGATCTTCCTGCTGGCCATCACGATGATGGGCGGCAGGACGGCGCGTCGGATCGGCGGCGGCCAGGTCGACCTGGTGTCCGTCGCCCACCAAGAGACTGGAGATTCCCGATGACGGCGAACGTCACCAAGGCGGCCGGCCCGCCGCAGGCCCCTGGCGGCGCGCGCCACGAAGCCGGCGTGCGAGTCGTTATCTCGCAGCTGACCAGGACGTTCGGCTCGCTCCGCGCGCTTGACGGGCTATCGCTCGAGATGGCCCCAGGCGAATTCGTGGCGCTGCTCGGGCCGTCTGGCTGCGGCAAGACTACGGCCCTGCGCATCCTGGCCGGATTCGAGACGGCCGATTCCGGCTCGGTCACCGTGAACGGCGCGGACGTCTCGCCCGTGCCGGCCGCCAGGCGCGACATGGGTATGGTGTTCCAGAGCTACAGCCTGTTCCCGAACATGTCCGCACTGGACAACGTGGGCTTCGGGCTGCGGATGCGCCGCCTGCCCACCGCCGAGCGGCGGCAGCGCGCCGCCGAGCTGCTCGACATGGTCGGGCTCACCGGGCACGCGAGGCACTACCCGCACCAGCTCTCCGGCGGCCAGCAGCAGCGGGTCGCGCTGGCCCGCGCACTCGCCATCGAGCCGAAGGTCCTGCTGCTCGACGAGCCGCTGTCGGCGCTGGACGCCAAGGTCAGGCTGCAGCTTCGCGAGCAGATCAGGTCGGTGCAGCAGCGGCTGGGCACGACTACGCTCTTCGTTACCCACGACCAGGAGGAAGCGTTGTCGATGGCCGACCGGGTCGGCGTGATGAAGGACGGCAAGCTGGAGCAGATCGCCGTGCCCGACCAGCTCTACGCCCGGCCCGCCACGGCGTTCGTCGCCGAGTTCGTGGGAACCATGAACCGGATTCCCGGCGAGCTCTCGGGAACCGGCCAGGTGCGCGCGCTCGACACCCTGGTCCCCGTGCACGGCGAGCGGCCCGCTGACGGGACCGGCACAGTGGACGTGCTGGTGCGGCCGGAAGGCCTGAAGATCGATGCTGTTCCCGGCGGCAACGGCATCGTGACCGACCGCGCGTTCCTCGGCTCAGTGAGCCGGATCAGCGTGCGGCTGTCCGGTGACGTGACGGTCAAGGTCGATCATCCGAGCGCGGCTGCCGGGCAGTTCGCGCCGGGGGAATCGGTGCAGATCAGCCTGCCAGGGGTGGCCCCGGTCCTCGTGACGCAGCGCCGATGACGGCGGAGCCAGCGGCAACGGACCGGCCGCTGCTCGCGATCGCGCACCTATCCGATACCCACGTGATGGACCACCAGTCGCCTGGCCGGGCCGAGCTCTTCGACCGCTTCTCCGACGAGGACTCGCCGCTGCGCAGCGCCGTCGGGATCATCGGCTGCTACCGGGCCCAGGAACTGTTCACCTTCCAGGTGGCTGACGCGATGGTGCGGGCCATCCGGCGGGCTGCCGAGGACGAAGTACGGCTTCCCCGAGGTGCCGGGGGTGCTGGCCGCCGTCCGGCGGCCGTTCCGTGCCGCCGGCCGACCTGGACGCCGCCGGGACCCTGTACCGGTTCGACGCCGCTGGCCCGGACGCGCTGGCGGAACTCGGTGACAGCGCCGCCGTCGCGGTGACGCCGTCAGCCGCAGCACGTCTGCCCAGGCCGGTCAGCCCACGCCGAGCAGCGGGAGCAGGCCGGAGATCGAGTCGAGTACGCGCGGAGCTCCTGCCTTCTCCAGCTCTTCCCGGCTGCCTGACCCGGTCAGGACACCCGCGACCAGCCCGGCGCCGGCCCGAAGGCCCGACTCGACGTCGCTGGCCGTGTCGCCGGCCACCGCGAGCTCGCTGACCGCTCCCCCGCCGAGCCGCAGCAGCGCCGTCAGCGGCAGGTCGGGCCAGGGCCTGCCGCGGCCCGCGTCCGCCGGCGAGAGCGCCAGGTCGACCAGCGGGCGCCAGCCTAGCGCGTCGAGCACCGCGTCCCTGGTCACCGGGGAGAACCCGGTGACCAGGCAGATCCTGATGCCAGCCGCGCGCAGCGCGGACAGCGTCTGAACCGCGCCGGGCAGCGGCGCGATCTCGCCTGCCCCGACGATCCGCGCGTAGTGGTCCTCGAAGGCGGTGTTCGCCGCGGCCGCTGACGCCTCGTCGCCGAGGATGCGCCGGAACACCTCGATCTTCGACTGGCCCATCGTGACCCGGACAATCTCGGCTGCCCGGTCGTATCCCGGCGTCCCGGGAGCCAGCCCGAGCTGATCCATGGCCGCTCTGAACGCGGACATGACGCTGCCCTCGTCGGCGACGGTTGTCCCGGCCATGTCAAGGCAGGCGACGGTGATCCTGGCTGTCACGGGGGCTTCCTTTCCTGGGAGCGGGCTGGGTCATGCGGCGAAGGTCTGCTCGGCGATCGCTGGTGCCAGCGTCATGCCCCGGCCGCCGGGGCCGGTGACCAGAATGACGTCAGCGGCGACCTGCGAGCGGTGGTAGATCTCGCTGCCGGTGACCTGACTGTAGATGCCGGCCCAGCGCCGCCGGGTAGGCGGCAGCAGCGTCCCGAGCAGGTGCTCGGCCCGAGTCCGCAGCCGATCGTAGGGTGCCTCGTCCACGTCGAAGGCGAACGGCTCGTCATAGGCGTGCGTATCCCCGATCGTGAGGCTGCCGTCCAGCCGCTGCACCAGCAGCAGCTGGGCGGCCGCAGCCGCGGCGGCCGGGTCCTGCGGCGCGAGACGGCCGCGGCCTGGCAGGTCGTAGGCGGGGTAGTAGCGCAGCGTGTCGCCGTCGGCGACCGAGGTCGTGAGCCTGCGGTCGAGCGGCTCCGTCTGCAGCATCTGCAGCCTGACCCGGCGCAGCGGAGGCCGGGCGTAGCCGGCCAGGTGGTGGCCGGCGATGCCGGTGTGAGCCGCCCCCGTGCACAGCACGACCAGGTCGCCACGGTGCCACGCTCCGGTATGGTCGCGCACGGCTCCCGGCGCGATCTCGACCGCCTCCCGGCCGGGCAGCCAGGTGTACGCCCCTGAGGTGGCGCCGGCCAGCAGGTAGTCGCGGATCGCGTTCGGTACCTGCCGTGGCTCGACGATGGCGTCTTGCCGGCCGAGCAGCCCGCAGGTGAACTCGCCCTTCAATGCCGGGTTGACGCGGCGCACCGCCGCCGCGTCCAGCAGCTGGTAGCCCCGATCCGCCGCGTCAGGCAGGGCGGCGGCCTCGCAGAGCAGCCCGGCCTCGGCATCGTCGGCGGCCAGGGTCAGCGAGCCGTGCGCACGGAATCCGGTATCCGGCACGCGCCCCGCCAGCAGCGCCCAGAGTTCCCTGGCGCGCAAGGCCAGCGCCAGCTCAGGGCCTGGCTCGCGGCCGCTGACCCAGAGCAGGCCGAAGTTCCGCACGGTCGCTCCGCGCGATCCAGGCTCGCGCTCAAGGTGCACGACCTGATAGCCGCGCTGGCGCGCCGCGGCGGCGTGCGTCATGCCGAGAACTCCCCCGCCGACCACGACAACGCGCGCGAGCCGCTGCATCCGCATGTGCCCTTTCTCGGCGGACAGCAAGGAAATGTCATGCCTAGTCAACCGGTAAGTGGTGACCCGGCGGTGAACGAGGTGTGACGGCGGCATGTCCGGTCCGCGTCCCGAGCGTCAGCCGGGACCGGGACTACTACGACCCTGGCTGCTGGCCCGGATAGGACGTGTACTGCTGCGGGCCGGCGTACCCGGCGGAGTACGCTCGGGCGCCGGGGCGGCTCCGCAGCGCCGAGACGAACACGATCCCGCCCCCGACCAGGCAGCCGGCCAGCGGCCAGAACGCGACCGCCGGCAGCGAGGCGAAGGTCGGCCAGAAGGTCACTGCCGTATCGCCGGCCAGCCCGAGCGGCGCGTGCAGGAGGGTGCCCTGGTGCGCTGTCAGCAGCTGCTGATCGAACTGGTGCAGGCCCTGGTGCTCGCCGACCCAGCGCGCCAGGCAGCCAGCCACGACGCTGCCCGCCAGGATCGCGGCCATCGGCGCCGGCCCGTACCGCCGCACGGCGAGCAGGTAGGCGGCCAGGCCGATCAGGATTCCGCCGAGCGCGCCGATCAGGCAGTACCAGCCATCCGCGGCGATGAACGCCGTTGTCTCGGGATTGACGACATCTGCCGACCCGCGGCCCACGACCACGTAGAGCGCCCGGGGCGCCAGCGCGCCCCAGGCCAGGCCGCCGGCCAGCCCGACGAGCGCGCTGCCGAGCAGAATTGCCAGCGAGCTGGCGAAGCTGCCCAGCACCAAGTGCTGGCTGCCGCTTCCCGCACCGGCCGCGTGGCTGCCGCGCCGGGGCGGATTAGGAAGCTCACTGGTCATCGACATTGCCGAACCAGCGTAGTGGACCCGCCAGGATGCTCGGTCGGCCAGGCCAGGTCACGGGAGTACCGGTGCGCCAGCGGCGCGTGCGCCGCGTCCGCGTCCAGAACAGCCTGATATGCCCGCCGGACATCGGTGAGATCGGAGTCCTCGTCCACCGATCCTGTCGCGAGGCGCTCGATCATCGCCGCCTGATCGAGCTGCGGGTGGCCCTGCATCGGGAAGTGACCCGGCCGGTGCATCATCTGGATCACGACGTCGGCGCGGCTGGCGATCCGCACGAGCGTCCGCCGGTCGATGAACTGCAGGTAGCCGGGCTCATGCTAACAAGATCGTATTGCCGCCCGATTACGCCGCGGCCTGCTGAGCCGCTAGCCCACGCACGCCGGGCCGAGCAGCTGCTTCAGGTCAGCGACCAGGGACGGCGACGGCCGCACCCGGAGCTTGTCGTCGAGCCTCAGCACCTTCGCCCGGTTACCGCTGACGAGCCGCAGGTGCACCTCCTGCGGGCCCTGGTGGGTGCGCAGGACCTCCCGCAGCCGGTCGACCACAGGCGGCACGCAGCGAGCCTCAAGGATCGACACCACGAAAGGGCCGGAATCACCGGTGGGCAGGTCGGCGGGCTTCAGCTCCATCGCGACCAGCTTGGGCACCTCCTCGCGCCGGTCAAGCCTGCCCCGCACGAGCACGATGGCGTCCTCGACCACCAGGTGCATGCACGCCTGGTAGGTCGCGGGGAAGAACAGCACCTCGATCGCGCCCTCGAGGTCTTCCAGCGTCGCCGCTGCCCACGGGCTGCCCTGCCTGGTCACTTTCCGCGTGACGCCAGACAGGATTCCGCCGAGGGTGACGATCTGGCCGTCGGAGCGGTCACCGCGCCCGGTCCGCTGCGGCTCGTCGGCGGATCCGAGCAGCTGCACCACGGAGCAGTCTGTCTCCGCGGCCAGCACGTGCTCGAGCCCGAGCAGCGGGTGATCGGAGACGTACAGGCCGAGCATCTCCCGCTCGAAGGCCAGCAGCGTGGACTTGTCCCACTCGCCGTCCGGCACCGGCACGTCGAAGGTAGCCGCGTTGTCCTCGTCGTCGCCGAACAGGGAATCCTGGCCGATGGCCTCGTTGCGCTTGACGTCGATCACGGAATCAATCGCCTGCTCGTGGATCATCAGCATGCCCCGGCGCGGGCTGCCGAGCGAGTCGAACGCCCCTGCCTTGATCAGCGACTCGATCACGCGCTTGTTGCAGACGTTGACCGGGACCTTGCGCAGGAAGTCGGAGAAGCTGGTGAAGCTGCCCTTGGCGGTCCGCGCGGCGACGATCGACTCGACCACGGCCGTCCCGACATTGCGCACCGCGGCCATGCCGAACCTGATATCGGAGTCCACCGGCGTGAAGAGGGCCGTCGACGAGTTCACGTCGGGCGGCAGGACCTTGATCCCCATCCTGCGGCACTCGCTGAGATACAGCGCGGACTTGTCCTTGTCGCCCGCGACCGAGGTGAGCAGCGCAGCCATGTACTCGGTCGGGTAGTTGGCCTTGAGGTAGGCGGTCCAGTACGCGACCATGCCGTAGCAGCTCGCGTGCGCCCGGTTGAAGGCGTAATCCGAGAACGGGACGAGCACGTCCCAGATCGTCGTGATCGAGTACTCTGAGTACCCGTTTGCCCGCATTCCGGCGGCGAACGGCTCGAACTCGGCGTCCAGGATTTCCTTCTTCTTCTTGCCCATGGCCTTGCGCAGCAGGTCCGCCTTGCCAGGCGAGTAGCCGGCCAGCACCTGCGCGCACGCCAGCACCTGCTCCTGGTAGACCAGCAGGCCGTAGGTGTCGCCGAGCACCCCGGCCAGCGGCTCGGCCAGCTCGGGGTGGATGGGCACGACCGGCTTGCGGCCGGTCTTGCGGTCCGCGTAGTCGTTGTGCGCGTTGGCGCCCATCGGACCCGGCCGGTACAGCGCGTTCACCGCCGAGATGTCGGCGAACCGGTCCGCACGCATGGACCGCAGCAACGCGCGCATCGGGCCGCCCTCGAGCTGGAACACGCCGAGCGTGTCGCCCCGGGCGAGCAGGTCGTAGGTCGGCTTGTCGTCCAGGGCCAGCGTCTCCAGGTCGATCGTGACGCCCCGGTTCGCCTCGATGCCAGCCAGCGCGTCGTCCAGGATCGTCAGGTTCCGCAGGCCGAGAAAGTCCATCTTGAGCAGCCCGAGGTCCTCGCAGCTCGGGTAGTCGAACTGGGTGATGATCGCGCCGTCCGCCTCGCGCTTCCAGACCGGCACGTGGTCGAGCAGCGGCTCCTTGCTCATGATCACGCCGGCCGCGTGCACGCCCGCCTGCCGGATCAGGCCCTCGAGGCCGCGTGCGGTCTCCAGCACCTGCTTGACCTCGGGCTCGGCCTCATACAGGGCCCGGATCTCGCCCGCCTCGCCGTACCGCGGGTGGTCGGGGTCGAAGATGCCGGACAGCGGGACGTCCTTGCCCATGACGGCGGGCGGGAACGCCTTGGTGATCCGGTCGCCGAGTGCGTAGGGGAAGCCGAGCACCCGGGCCGAGTCCTTGACCGCCGCCTTGGCCTTGATCGTGCCGTAGGTGATGATCTGCGCGACCCGGTCGTCGCCGTACTTCTCGGTCACGTACCGGATCACATCGCCGCGCCGGCGCTCGTCGAAGTCGATGTCGATGTCGGGCATCGACACGCGCTCGGGGTTCAGGAACCGCTCGAACATCAGGCCGAACGCGATCGGGTCGAGGTCGGTAATGCCCATCGCGTACGAGACGATCGATCCGGCCGCCGAGCCGCGGCCCGGGCCGACCCTGATGCCGTTGCGCTTGGCCCACATGATGAAGTCGGCGACGACCAGGAAGTAGCCGCAGAACCCCATCTGCTCGATAATCCCCATCTCGTAGACGGCCCGCTCGCGCCGCTCGTCGTCGAAGCCGTCGGGGAACCGGCGGTCCATCCCGGCCCAGACTTCCTTGCGGAACCAGGTCAGCTCCGTCTCGCCGGCGGGCAGCGGGAAGTCGGGCATCAGGTTCGCCTTGGTGAACGCCACGTCCGCGCGCTCGGCGATCACGAGCGTGTTGTCGCAGCCGGCCTGCCAGTCCGGGTTGTCACTGATCGCGCGCATCTCGGCGGGGCTCTTGACGTAGTAGCCGTTGCCCTCGAACTTGAACCGCTTCGGGTCCGCCATGTTGGTGCCGGTCTGCACGCACAGCAGCACCTCGTGCGCCTGAGCGTCCCCCGGGGCGACGTAGTGCGAGTCGTTGGTGACCACGTAGGGCAGCGACAGCTCGGCGGCGATCCGCCGCAGCCCGTCCCTGGACCGCTGCTCGACTTCCAGGTCGTGCCCCATCAGCTCGACGAAGAAGTTCTCCGGGCCGAAGATGTCGCGGTAAGCGGCCGCCGCCTCCAGCGCCTGGTCGTACTGGCCGAGCCTGAGCCTGGTCTGTACCTCGCCGCCGGGGCAGCCAGTCGTGGCGATGATCCCCTTCCCGTAGCGGGCGAGCAGGTCCCTGTCCATCCGGGGCTTGCGGAAGTAGCCCTCGATCGAGGCAAGCGAGGACAGCCGGAACAGGTTGTACATGCCCTCGGTCGTCTCGGCCAGCAGCGTCATGTGGGTATAGGCGCCCGCGCCGGAGACGTCGTCGTCCTTCTGCGCGGGCGTTCCCCATCGCACCGGCTGCTTCAGGCCGCGGTGCTCGGGCGCCACGTACGCCTCGGTCCCGATGATCGGCTTGATCCCGGCTTTGGTCGCCTTCTTGTAGAAGTCGTACGCCCCGTAGACGTTGCCGTGATCAGTGATCGCGATCGCCGACATCCCGGCCTGGGCACAGGCGCCGAACAGGCCGTCCAGCCGCGCAGCGCCGTCCAGCATCGAGTATTCGGTGTGCACGTGCAGGTGCGCGAAGCCGCCGTCACGTCCCCTTGCCGTTGCCTCCGCCGGAAGTGCCGCCATGAAGTACCGCCTCCTTCAGGCATGCCGCAAGCAAGCCAGCGCTGGGGTCGGTTCGACCCTAACTCACCCCAACCGACGCGGGCATCTGGACGCGCCAGACGCTCAGGGCGTGTCTGCGAGACGCACCTAAGACTCGGCGGCGAGAAGTTCGAGCGAGGCAGCCAGATCGGCTGGATAGCCGCTGGTGAACTCCACCCAGCGGCCGTCGTCGGGGTGCGCGAAGCCGAGCCTGACAGCGTGCAGCCACTGCCTGGTGATGCCGAGCCTGGCCGCGAGAACCGGATCGGCGCCGTACAGCCGGTCGCCCGCGCACGGATGCCTGATTGCCGCCATGTGCACCCGGATCTGGTGCGTCCGGCCCGTCTCCAGCTTGATCTCGGTCAGGCTCGCCGCCCGGAACGCCTCCAGCGTGTCGTAGTGGGTGATCGCCGGCCGGCCGTCGGCTATCACGGCGAACCTGCCGTCCCCGGACGGGTGCCTCGCGATCGGGGCGTCGATGGTTCCGCGCAGCGGATCAGGGTGCCCCTGGACGAGCGCGTGGTACCGCTTGTCTACCTCGCGGTCCCTGAATGCCTGCTTCAGCACGCTGTAGGCGTGCTCGCTCTTGGCGACCACCATGAGCCCGGTCGTGTTCGCGTCGAGCCGGTGCACGATCCCCTGGCGCTCGGCCGCGCCGCTCGTGGCGATCTGGTGGCCGCCGGCGAGCAGTCCCTGCAGCACCGTCGGGCCGGTCCAGCCGGGAGTCGGATGGGCGGCGACCCCGGCCGGCTTGTCGACGACCACGATGTCGGCGTCCTCGTAGACGATGCTCAGGCCGGGCACGGCCTCGGGCCGCGGTGCCGACGGGGTCGTCTCGGGCGGCGGCAGCGTCACGTCCAGCCACTCCCCGGCCGCCACCCGGTCCGACTTGCCCGCCGGCTGCCCGCCGACGAGCACGCCGCCTTCGCTGATCAGCTCGGCGGCGCGGGTCCTGGACAGCCCGAACATCCTGGCGATCGCCGCGTCGAGCCGCTCGCCGTCTAGGCCCTCGGGTACCGGCACCCGGCGCTGGACGGGCGCCTTCACGCCCCGCCGCCGTGCTCGTCGTCGGCGTCGCCAGCGGCCGGACTACGGTCGCCGTCGCCATCCGGCTGCGGGCTGGCGAGCGTTCCGTCGATCCGGACGCCGCGGACGGCCAGGAACACGGCCAGGATGCCGCCGCAGACGATGCAGGAGTCCGCCACGTTGAAGACCGGCCAGTGCGGTACCTGAATCCAGTCCACCACCCAGCCGCGGAACGGACCGGGCCAGCGGAAGACCCGGTCGGTCAGGTTGCCGGTGGCGCCGCCGAGCAGCAGCCCGAGCGTCACGGCCCACGCCAGGCTCTGGATGCGGCGCGATGCGCGCAGGATGAAGACGATTACGCCGACAGCGACCAGCGCGAAGACAGCGGTCACCGACGGGCCGCCCAGGCTGAACGCGGCCCCGGGGTTGCGGGTCACCCGGAGCGTCAGGAACCCGCCGAGCAGCTTGAGCGGCAGCCGGCTGGACAGCGTAGCGACGACGACAACCTTGGTGATGATGTCGGTCACCAGCACGGCAACGGCCACCGCGAGCAGCAGCGCGATCCGGCGCCGGTGCCTGCCGGGAGAGTCCGCGGTAGCCATCGGGTCAGGCCGGCCGACGTCGCTTGCGATCCTGTTTCCGGTCAGCGCCGTTCCTCTCGCTGCTTGCAGCTGACGCACAGGGTCGCCCGCGGGAAAGCCTGCAGCCTCGCCTTGCCGACCGGCTGGCCGCACGACTCGCACGAACCATAGGTTCCTGACTCGATCCTGGCCAGCGCTCGCTCGGTCTGCGCGAGCAGGTCACGGGCGTTGTAGGTCAGCGAGAGCTCGTGCTCGCGCTCATAGGTCTTCGCTCCGACGTCAGCCTGGTCATCACCGGCATCGCTGACGGAATCACCTAGGCGGTCGGCGATATCCGACTCGGCCCTGTCGATCTCGCCTCTCAGCTCCTCGGCCTCGGCGGCGAGCTGGGATCTGACCTTGCTGATCTCGGAGTCGGTCCACGGCCGCTCGCCGTCCCGCACCGGGAAGCCGGCGGCGTCAGACTGTGCGGCTGTAGTCATTCCCCGCCTCCCTTGGCGCAGAGCTGACGATGATCTTGGCTGACAAGCGTCACCGGAGGATAAGTGGTGACCGGGGCGATTCGCAAACAGGCCCGGCGGCGACACGGCTAATCCGCCGGCTGGCCGCGTGCCGCCGGCCGCAGCCACGGTGCGTAACCGGGCTGGTCAGCTATCGTTAGCGGCTGCGCGGGCACGTACCGGGGGGTGATGATGCGGCAGGTAGCTGGCGCGCCTGCGGGGCAGCACGGGCCTGGCCCGTACCCTGACGTGCCGGGCATTCCCGACCTGGCCGCCATCGAGCACGAGGTACTCAGCCGGTGGACCAGGAATGAGGTGCTGAGACGGTCGCTGGCCAGGACGGCAGGCGGCCCGCGGTGGACCTGCTATGAGAATCCGCCGGTCGCGGCCGGCATGCCGGGCATCCACCAGGTGCCCGGCCGGGCGGTCAGGGACCTGTACCAGCGCCTGAAGGCGATGCAGGGCTTCGATGTCCCCCGCCGCAGCGGCTACGGCTGCCACGGCCTGCCGGTCGAGGTAGCGGTGGAAAAGGAACTGGGGCTATCAGGCAGGCCCGACATCGATGCCTACGGGGCGGAGCGGTTCGCCGCCCGCTGCCGCGAGTCGGCGCTCAGGCACGCTGACGCGATGTCCGCGCTGAGCACCAGGATGGGGTACTGGACGGGCTCCGGCCGCGGCTACCTGACCATGGACGCCAGCTACATCGAGTCGGTGTGGTGGTCGCTGCGGCAGATCTTCGACGCCGGGCTGCTGGTGCGCAGTCACCAGATAGCCCCGTACTGCCCGCGCTGCCAGACGGCCCTTTCCGCGCACGAACTCGGTCAGTCCGACGCGGGCAAGAAGATCGCCGGAACCGGCGTGATCGTGCGGTTCCCGATCGCGACGCTGCCCGACGGCGCCAACCCGCGCCTGCACGGCGCCGACTTGCTCGTCTGGACGACCGCGCCGTGGACGCTGGCTGCCAGCGCCGCGATCGCGGTACACCCGCACCAGACCTACGCGCTTGCCCGGCGGGCCGGCCATGACGACCGGGTCATCGTGGCCGAGCCGCTGGTCGCCGAGGTGCTCGGCGAGGACTGGCACGTCGCCGCCCGGGTAACCGGGACCGAGCTGGCGGGCATCGGCTACTACCCGGCGCTCGACGTCAGCCAGGCGTCCGGCCCGCACCGCGTGATCACCGGCTACTTCGTGACCGCGCGGAGCGGCACCGGCCTGACGCACCTGGCTCCCGCATTCGGAGCCGACGATATGGAAGCCGGCCTGGCGCACGGGCTCGGGATGCTCGACCCGATCGGGCCCGACGGCCGCTTTCACCCTGACCTGCCGCTGATCGGCGGAGTCTTCTTCACCGACGCCAACCAGATCCTGATCGGCCTGCTCGCGGACCGCGGCCGGCTGTTCGCCTCGCGCGACCACGAGCGCAGCCACCCGCATTGCTGGCGGTGCGGCACGCCGCTGCTCCTGCGCGCGCTGTCGGCCTGGTACATCAGGACTACCGCGATCAGGGACCAGCTGCAGACGGAGTGCGAGCGAGCCGGCGGCGGGCCCGGTGCCGACCGCGGCTTCCCGGCTGGCGGCCCGCTGGCCGGCGACGCCGACTGGGCGCTGTCCCGCACCAGGTACTGGGGGACGCCGCTGCCGATCTGGGAGTGCCCAGACGGCCACGTGACCTGCGCCGGATCGCTCGCCGAGCTCGCGGAGCTCGCGGGCAGCGACCTAGCGGACCTTGACCCGCACCGGCCGTACATCGACCGCGTGCTGATCACCTGCCCGCAGTGCGGAGCCACGGGTCACCGGGTACCCGAGGTGATCGATGCCAGCTACGACGCCGGCGCGATGCCGTTCGCGCAGCACGCCGCGGCCGCGGCTGATGCCGCCCGGTCCGGCGACAGCCAGCAGGCGCAGCTCGCCGCCGAGAGCGCGGACCAGGCTGGCGGGTGGCTCTCCGCGCTGACGGTGATCGGCACGCTGGTGTCCGGGCAAGCGCCGTTCGGTACCGCACTGCGTCTCGGGGCCGTCCTGGACGGGAGCGGCCGGCCGATGAGCAGCGGCCTGGGAAACCTGGTCGAGCCGCTGCCGCTGATCGAGCGGTACGGAGCCGACGCGGTACGGTGGTTCTTCACCGCGGCCGCGCCGCCCGAAGACGCGACGCAGCTGTCGGCCGCGGCCCTGCAGGAGATCGTCACCAAGGTGCTCCTGCGCTACTGGAACACGGCGCGCTTCCTGGTCAGCTACGCCGGCGCGGCGGCGAGGCGGGGCCGCCAGTGGCGCCCGGGCGCCCGTGCCGCACCGTTGCCCGCCGCCCGGCCCCTGCTTGACCGGTGGATACTCAGCGAGCTCCAGTCGCTGGTCGGCGAGGTTACGGCGGACCTGGAGGAGTTCAGGTCGGCCGCCGCCGGCGCCCATATCGCCGACTTCATCGACGCTCTGTCGAACTGGTACCTGCCCAGGTCGCACCGCAGGTTCCGGCAGGACTCCGCGACCGCGGACGGGGCAGCGGCCTTCGCCACGCTGCAGGACTGCCTGAACGTCCTGACCAGGGTGATGGCGCCGGTGGTCCCGTTCCTGACGGACCACGTGTGGACGCTGATCGGAGCCGGGGAGACCGACGGCCCCGACTCCGTGCACCTGACGAGCTGGCCCTTGCCGGTGCCCGCGCTGATCGATAGTCAGCTGGCCAGCCAGGTGGCGCTGGCCAGGCGGCTGGCCGGGCTGGGCCGTTCGGCCAGGTCGGCGGCCGCGATCAGCGTCCGCCAGCCGCTGGCCCGCGCCCTGGTCGCCGGGGATCAGGTCACCAGCATGGGGGCTGGACTGCGCGCGCAGCTGGCGGAGGAGCTGAACGTGCGGGCAGTCGAGCTGCTGCCAGTACTCGATGACGACGGAGCTGACCTCGTCGTCCGGCCGAACTTGCGTGCGCTGGGCCGCCGGTTCGGGCCAGAGGCCCGTGCCGTCGCCGCTGCGATCGACCGGTCTGATCCGGCTGTCCTGCTCGCTGGCCTGAGCTCTGCCGTGGCTTTCGCCGTGGCGGTGGACGGCAGGCCGGTGACGCTGTCGGCCGACGACGTCATCGTGACCAGCGTGCCGCTGGCCGGCTGGGCCGCGGCTGCCGAGGGCGGTGAGACGGTCGTACTCGACGTCGCCACCACTCCTGAGCTCCGCCGGGAGGGACTCGCTCGCGAGGCCATCAGAGCCATCCAGGACGCCCGCAAGGCCGACGGCCTCGATGCCGGCGACGACATCGCGCTCTGGTGGCTGGCGGCGGACACCGAACTCGCGCTGGCCATGACCAAGCACGAGCCGCTGATCACGGCCGAGGTACAGGCGGCCGCCTGCGTTCAGGTATCGCCCGGAGACCGAGCCGACCCCGGCGGCATCGAGCACGCCGACGCCGAGACCGGCCTCAGGTTCTGGATCCGTCCGGTGCGCCCGGAGACCGGGCCGACCTGACCGGTTCAGCCGGCGCCGTTCAGCCGGCGCCGTTCAGCCGGCGCGGTTCAGCCGGCGCCGTTCAGCCAACCGGGAGGTTCGCTGTCTCCTGGTCAGGCTTGCAGGCCTTGCAGGGAACGCAGCCGCCGTCGGCGGCAGCTTGCCTGCTCATCACCTCAAGGTCATCGGGAGCCAGGAACCGGATCAGCAGGCAGTCGCCCCGGTGGTACCTGGCAATGCCGGGGACGACGCTGACCTGCATGGCTCCGCCGTCGCTGGCTGCCTCGCCAGCCTTCGCCGGCTCGGCTGCACCCGGCACTTCCCGCTCGCCGGCAGACCGGGCCTGACTGCCAGCCGACGGCGCAGCGACACCCGGGCTCGGCGCGGCGGCGTCCGGCGATCCGCCTGCTGCCGGCTCGGCAGTAGCCTTGATGTCCGCGGGAACTGGCAGCTTGGGCTCGGACTCGGCCGGCTTTCCTGGCCCGCCGCCGCTGCCGGCCTCCGGCGTCGCCGACTCGGCCGACGTCGCCGGCGTACCAGTTGCGCCGGCAACCCGAGTTGCGCCGGCAGCGCGATCATCGGAGGGCTTGTCCTGCTCCGGCCGCTCCTGAGCCCGCCCAGTACCAGCGGCCTGCCCGGTGCCAGCTTGGCCAGTCCCGGCTGGCCCGGTCCCGGCTCGCCCGGCAACTGCCTGCGCTCCCGGCCTGGGAGCCGCCAGGGTCGCCGGCGTGCCTTCCTGGTCATGGCTCGCCGTGGCGGCGCCGGTAGCGCCGGAAGCTGAGGTCGCGGCGGCTGGCGCTGACCGCTCGGTGCGCGGCGGGGGCCGGCCCGGGCGCGCCGCCGGCTCATCCGCGGTGCCCGGCCCGGCCGGCCCGGCGCCGGCATCGGCCGGCGCCCTCGCGCCCGCCGCCCTGGCAGACTCGCGCTCGAGCCTCGACGCCCGGAACGACGTGGCCGGGTCCGCCGCCGCCTGGTCCGAGCTTGACCGGTCGAGGCCGGGCCGGTCCGGGCTGGGCCGATCGGGACCGGGCCGATCCAGGCCCGGCACGCCAAGGCTCCGGCGCTCGGACCCTGGCAGGTCCCGGCTCTGCTGACCGGAGCCCGGCAGGTCCGGACTCTGCCGGCTGGAGCCCGGCCGGTCTGCCTTCTGAGTCTCGGACCCGGGCAGGTCTGCTTTCGGACGCTCGGATCCTGGCCGGTCCAGCTGCACCCGCTCGGCCCCGGGCCGGGTCATCCCTGGCCGGCCGGTACCTTGCCGCTCGGCGCCTTGCCGCTCGGCGCCTTGCCGCTCGGTACCTTGCCGCTCGGAATCGTGCCGCGCAGGTTCCTGACGCGACGGACCTGCCGCGCGGTTCCTCGCCGCGAGCCGCCCCAGAATGGAATCTGGCCGGGCCGAACCGGGCTGGCCAGGCACAGCGTCCGGCCGCCCGGCGGCCTCAAGCCCGGCCACGGTGGCGCCTTCGGCCGCCGCCTTCGCCCGTGCTGCCGCCGCGTCGATGAGCTGCACCGCGGGCGCGTCCTGCTCGGCGGGCTTTCCAGCAGCCGGGCCCGCCGCGGCGGCGGCTGACGAGGCGGCCGGCGTCGCCGCCGTGCCCGCCTTACCTAGCTCGACCTTACCTAGCCCGACCTTGCCTGCCTCGGTCTTGCCGACCCCGGCCGCCGCCGGGTGCTCGGCCGGTGGCCGCTCGGCCGGTGCCCGCTCCGCTGCCGGGCGCTCGACTGCCTGGCGCTCCGTTCCCTGGCGCTCCGTTCCCTGGCGCTCGGTTCTGCGGCGCTCGGTCGCGCCGACCGGCTTCGCTGCCCGGTCATCCTGGCTCGCCGTAGCTGGCGCGGCCGCCTGCGCGGCATTGGCCCGGGCCGCCACGGCGGCTGAAGCGGCCGTGCGGCCTGACCGGCCGGCCCGGCCCGTCACCATGCGGTCCGCCGCCCTCCCGGACCGGGCGGGCTCTGCGGCGGCCGGGTCAGTCGCATGGCCTGCTGCCGCCCACCCCGCTGCGGCCTGATCAGTGCTCGCGGCCTCGATAGCACGCGGCCCACGCTCTCCGGCAGCAGGCGGGCCGAAGATCTCGTGCCGCGACACCACGACGACGATCAGCAGCAGCAGGAATGCCAGCGCCGCCACGCCGATCGAGATGACGACAAGCAACAGGCTGCCGGCAACGACACCCGTTGCCAGCAGCCCGATTGCAATGAGCACGACCGATAGGACAGCGCCGAACCGGATCACGCTCGAACTCCGCTCGAAAGGCTAAACCGAACGCCCGGCTAGCGGCGGTCGTGCTGGCCGCTGTCGGCCGGGTGGTAGCCGCCGTTGTGACCCATCGGCTCCGACATCCCGGGGAACGAGTTACCCGAAGGCCCGCCGTTGCGCATGTGGCCCACGCCGACCGGAACCGCGGGCTGCGGGCCGGTGGCCGCCACGGCCGGGAACACGCCGCTGTCGGCAGCGCCGGCCTCGAGGTCGCGCAGCTGGCCTTCCAGATAAGCCTTGAGCCTGCTCCGGTACTCGCGCTCGAAAGCTCGCAGGTCGTCAACCCGCCGCTCGAGCTCCTCGCGAGACTGGACAAGCGAGCCCATCGCCTGGCGGTGCCGCTCCTGCGCGTCCCGCTCCAGGCTCTCTGCTCGTGCCCGCGCATCGCTGGTGATCTGCTCGGACTGGCGGCGTGCCTTGGTGAGCAAGTCGTCAGCCTCGCGGCGCGCCCGGCTCAGCGTCTCGTCGGCCTCCCGGCGCGCGTCGGCGATCGCCTGGTCAGCCGTCTGCTGGGCCAGGGCCAGGACCCGCGCCGCGGTGTCCATGTTGTCCTCAGCCGAGGACTTGTGCATCGACATCGGCTCGGGACGCCGCTCAGGCTCAGGCCGGTGCGGCTCGCTCGGCATCAGCTCGGGGCTATCCATATGCGGCGAGGTCAGCGGCGCGGTCATCTTGCCGCCGCGAAGCACCTCGGCGAGCTTGGCCCGCAGCTCCTCGTTCTCCTGGATCAGCCGGTCGAGCTCAGCCTCGACCTCATCCAGGAAGGCGTCCACTTCTTCCTCGTCGTAGCCAGGCCTGAGCCTGGTCGTGCTGAACTGCTTGTTCCGCACATCCGCGGGCGTCAGTGGCATGTCCGTATCTCCTCGGCGCGTGAGTCCCCTAGGCAGGCTACCTGCATCAGAACCTGCTTACTACCGATAGCAACACAATGATCACGAGAAACAACAGCGTGTAGCTGAGGTCTAGTGCAACACTACCGAGCCGCACCGGCCGAAGGTAGCGCCTTAGCAATCTCAGTGGCGGATCAGTTGCCGTGAAGATCACCTCAGCAACCCTGGCCAGCAGGCCGGTTGGAGTCCAGGACCGGCTGTAGTTCTGCAGCATGTCGATGATCAGGCGGCCGATGAGCAGCACCAGGTACAGCCACAGGACGTAATAGACGACAACAAGGAAAATAGTCACAGCGCCGCACCGCCTTCTCGGCG
Source organism: Streptosporangiaceae bacterium (assembly GCA_035532775.1). GTDB lineage: Bacteria > Actinomycetota > Actinomycetes > Streptosporangiales > Streptosporangiaceae > Chersky-822. Next base: position 9,970 of record DATKQH010000251.1, on the reverse strand, counting down.
CACCTCGCGCCGGTCAGCCCGCCGCCATCCCATATCGCCCGCCCGCATCCGCCTGGCCCTGCCTGAACCTAGCTCTGGTTGAAGAAGTCCCGCTCCGCGATCCTCGCCTTGTCCTCCGCGGTCACTTCGACGTTCGCCGGAGAGAGCAGGAAGACCTTGTTCGTGACCCGGTCGATCGAGCCGCGAAGCCCGAAGATCAGGCCTGCCGCGAAATCGACGAGGCGTCGCGCGTCGCTATCGACCATCTCGGTCAGGTTCATGATAACTGGAGTGCCCTCGCGAAAGTGCTCACCTATTGTCCGTGCCTCGTTGTAGGTGCGCGGGTGCAGCGTCGTGATCCTGGCCAGGTCGGTCGTGTGCACGCTCTCGGCCACCGGACGGTGATCTAGCCTGGTACGACCGTCGTCGGCGACGTACGCGCCGTTCGTCTCATGCACCTCGGCGTGCTCAGTGTACTCAGTGACGTAGTCCCCGTAGTCGTCACCCTCGCCGTACTCGTCGGTGTAAGGATCCGCGTAATGATGGTCATCCTCCACCAGGCCGAGATAGACCGCCATCTTGCGCATTGCGCTGGCCATCGTCAGTCCTCCGTCATGCCGCTGTGCAGCAAACACCCGTGCAGCAAACACTCGTGCAGCAAACACCGTGTAGCGAACATCAGTGCAGCCCAGGCTCGCGCCGCGTGCTACGCGTCGGACATTACCTGACGAAGACGCGCCGGCTGCCGAGCAACGCCGTACCGACACGTACGTGTGTCGCACCTTCTGCGATGGCCGCGTCGAGGTCACCGGTCATGCCCGCCGAAATCATCATTGCGCCCGGATGAGCGGCCCTGACGACCTGCGCGACCCCCGCCAGCCTGCGGAACGCGGGCCGCGGCGGCTCGCCGAGCGGCGCCACGGCCATCACGCCGCCGAGCGCCAGTCCCTGCTCCGCCGCGACCTCGTCGGCCAGCGCCGCGACGTCGGCGGGCTGGGCGCCGCCCCGCTCCGGGTCGGGCGCAGGATCCAGATCGACCTGGATCAGGCAGGTGATGACCCGCCCGGCCGCCCTGGCCCGGGTGCCGAGAGCCCGGACCAGCTTCGGCCGGTCGACGGAGTGCACCACGTCGGCGTACGTCACGACGCTCCTGGCCTTGTTCGCCTGAAGCTGGCCGACGAAATGCCAGCGCAGCGGGGGCTCGAGGCCGGCGCACGCCGCCGCCTTCGGCGCGGCCTCCTGGTCGCGGTTCTCCCCGACGTCGGTGATGCCGAGACCGGCGAGCAGCCGCACGTCAGAGGCGGGAAACGTCTTGGTGATCGCGATCAGCGTGACGTCGTCCGCTGGCCGTCCGGCCGCCTCGCACGCCGCGGCGATCCTGGCGCGCAGGGCACTGAGATTCTCGCTGAGCTCGGCCGCCCGGTCGTTCCCGGCTGTCATCTGGTCATCCTGGCGCGAGCCAGATCAGCCCGGCGAACCGCCCCGTCGGCCCGTCCCGCCGGTAGGAGAACAGCTCGGCCGATTCCGCCGTGCACCGCAGGTCGTCGGCGACGCTGGCAACCCCGAGGCTCGCGAGCTGCCCGTGCAGGCCTGCCCGCAGGTCGATGCCGGGGGTGCCCGACCTGGTGACGCACGCGGATCCCGGCACCAGGGCGGCTACCTCGTCCCGCATCGCGGCCGGCACCTCGTAGCACTGGCCGCAGATCGACGGGCCGATGACGGCATGCATCCGGCCCGGATCGGCTCCGGCCGCCACCATGGCCTGTACCAGCGCGGGAACCACGCCGGCGGCCATGCCGGGACGGCCGGCATGGGCGGCCCCGACGAGCCCGGCCGCCGGATCGGCGGCAAGCACCGGAGCGCAGTCCGCGCCCAGCGCCCCGAGCGCGATCAGCGGGGAATCGGTGAAAGCCGCGTCGGCTTGCGGGCTGGTGTCGCCGGCCGCGCCGTCTTCGGCGGACGGCTCCGGTGAATTGGCGGAAATATGGACCACGTCCGTCCCGTGCACCTGGCGCATCCAGGCGAGACGCCGGGGGCCCGGACCGATCGCCCGCAGCACCAGGTCCCTGTTGCTGGCCACGGCCGGCGGATCATCACCGACGCCGTCGCTGAGGTTGAGCCAGCGGAACGGCCCCGAGCTGGCACCGCCCGCCCGCTCGGTGAAGAGCACGCGGACCCCGGCGCAGAGCGTGCGCGCTCGCATCAAGCCCGGCAGGGTGGCGCCGCCCGCTCCGCTCCGGCTGGTCACTTGAGGAAATCGGGCACGTCGAGCTCGTCGTCTTCCTCGAAAACCACGGACCTGCGCCGCGTGCTCGGCCCGTCACCGCGGCTTGCCTGCCCGTCCTGACCGTCCGCCGGGATCGGGCTGTCCGCCGACCTCGGGGGCGGCACCGAGTCCGCCGCGCCGGCCAGAGCCTGCTGCGGTTCCTGGGCGCCCTGCCCGTCGTGGGCCGCGGCCGGCGGCGCGGCGGGTTCCGCGCCGGAACCGCTCTGGCTAGCGGAGCCGGCCGCCGCCTGGCCGGCGTGGACCGCGTTGTCCTTGAGACCGGGCAGCGTCACCGGCCGCCATGGCGCGCCGAAGGCGTCCGATCCCTGCGACGGCTGGTATGCCGCCACCGGCCGTCCGGTCCTGGCGCGGCCGGTCTGGGTCTCGTCGAAGCCGGCCGCGATCACCGTCACGCGCACCTCGTCGCCGAGCGCGTCGTCGATCACCGCGCCGAAGATGATGTTGGCGTCGGTCGCCGCGGAGTTGGCGACCAGCTGCGCGGCCTCGTTGATCTCGAAGAGGCCGAGATCAGAGCCACCCTGGATGGAGAGCAGCACGCCGTGGGCACCGTCGATGCTCGCCTCGAGCAGCGGGCTCGAGATCGCCATCTCGGCCGCCGCGACCGCGCGGTCGTCACCGCGCGACGACCCGATTCCCATCAGCGCCGAGCCGGCGCCGGACATCACCGACTTGACGTCGGCAAAGTCCAGGTTGATCAGGCCGGGCGTGGTGATCAGGTCGGTGATCCCCTGGACACCGGAGAGCAGTACCTGGTCGGCTGCCTTGAACGCGTCGAGAACGCTGACATTCCGGTCGGAGATCGACAGCAGCCGGTCGTTGGGAATGACGATCAGGGTATCGACCTCGCTGCGCAGCCGCTCGATGCCGGCGTCGGCCTGGGCCGCGCGGCGCTTTCCCTCGAAGCCGAACGGCCTGGTGACGACTCCGATGGTCAGCGCGCCGAGTGAGCGCGCGACCTGGGCCACGACGGGCGCCCCGCCGGTGCCGGTGCCGCCGCCTTCACCAGCGGTGACGAAGACCATGTCGGCGCCCTTGAGCACCTCCTCGATCTCCTCGCGGTGATCCTCGGCGGCCTTGTGGCCGACATCGGGATTGGCTCCCGCGCCGAGGCCCCTGGTGAGCTCCCTGCCGACGTCGAGCTTGACATCGGCATCGCTCATCAGCAGCGCCTGGGCATCGGTGTTGATCGCGATGAACTCGACGCCCTTGAGGCCCTCTTCGATCATCCGGTTGATGGCGTTGACGCCGCCACCGCCAATGCCGACTACCTTGATGACCGCCAGATAATTCTGCGGTGCTGCCACGGAGGGACCAGACCTTCCCGTTCGGTTGCGTATCGCGGAACGTGCCTGCCGTACCCACGGCCTGCCGTCATGCCCTGCCCGGCAGGCCGGCCGTGCCGGTCACCGAGAGGTTCCCCCGCAATGGCACGGCAGATTCCCGCGATCCAGCATGTCAACCCTCACCCTCAGGTTGAGATTTAGAGTTATGTCAAGCTGCCGACTGATAGGGACAGTAGAGTTGCCCGGCATCGCTGGTCAACTAGCCTCGCCGTGACCGATCCAGCGTGTCGCGATAGGTGGCTGATCCGTCACGGTGCGCGCCCGTCATCAGCCTGCGCTCCCCGACGGACCTGAGCTTCCGGTCACCGCCGTATTCGGATCGCTCACGTCGTAGTAGCCGGCCTTAGTCCGCAGCAGGATGGCCATCTCGCTTGCCTTCGCCGCCGCATGCCCCGGGTTTCCCCACTTGACGCTCACGCCGCCGCGCAGGATCAGGATCACGTCGGCGGGTCCCGCCGCGCGGACCGCGGCGACCCGGCTCCGCAGCCAGGACGGCAGCTTCCTGACGACGGTCCCCGCCGCCAGCACGGACGGGTCATGGCGCAGCGACCCGGCAGACCCGCCGGGCGACTTCAGCAGGACGAGCCGGCGCGGCGCGGATGGCGCCCAGCGCAGGACGACGCCGTAGGAGTCCACCAGGTCGTAGCCGTGGCTGGCCCCCACGGCGAACACCGCCGTGCGGCTCTTGGTCCAGATCACGATGGCGTCCGGCCAGGACAGCGTCACCCTGGCCGACTGAACCTGCCTGATCTGCTCCACCCGGTGTGCCACGGCAGCGGTGTCGACGCGGATCAGCGGGGTGCCGAGCTTGATGCCGGCGGCCCTGACCACGGTCGCACTCGGCACCGCCGAGCCAGTCGTCCGCACCGTGCGGACCACGAGGAAGCTCGAGCCGAGCAGCGCCCAGGCGACCCCGGCCACCAGGGCAGCCGCCGCCAGTCCGAAGAACGCCGCCTTCCACGGATCGTGCCTGCCGCGCCAGGTGCGGGCCTGCTGGCTCATCCCCCGTCGTCCGCCCGGCCGCGCAGGGCGTCGACGATCAGCGGGCCGAGCAAGGTCACATCCCCGGCGCCCATCGTCAGGACCACGTCGCCCGGCTTGGCGACGTCGGCGACGGCGGCCGGGACACCGCTGCGGTCCTGGCAGAACACCGCCCGCCCGCCGGGGACCGCATCGGCGACCAGGGCACCGGTGACGCCGGGCTCCGGATCCTCCCTGGCGGCGTAGACGTCGAGCACGAAGACCTCGTCGGCCTGGCCGAGCGCCGCGCCGAACTGGCCCGCGAAGATCCTGGTCCGGCTGAACAGGTGCGGCTGGAAGACGACGATCACCCGGCCGCCCGCCGCGATGTCCCGCGCCGCGCTCAGGTCGGCGGCCAGCTCCGTCGGATGATGGGCATAGCTGTCGAGCACCCGGACCAGGTCGGCCTCGCCCTTGGGTTCCATCCGCCGCCTGGCGCCCCGGTAGCTGCCCAGACCGGCGGCGACCTGCCCGCCGTCGAAGCCGAGCTCGACCGCGGCCGCGTAGGCGGCCGCGGCGTTCAGCGCGTTATGCCTGCCTGGCACGGCGATCCGGAGCCGGACGGTGCCGGTGCCCGCGCGGGCGCTGCGCCCGGCGGGCGTGAGGTCGAACTCGGTTGCCATCCCGGCCGGGGTCACCGCCGCCACCCGGTAGTCGGCGCCTGCCGACTCGCCGTAGCTGACGCTGCGCAGCGCGCCAGCCGGCCCGGTCCGTGCCTGCGCCGCGGCGGCCAGCTTCACCGCACCCGGATCGTCCGCGCACGTCACCAGGAGCCCGCCCGGGGTGATCCGGGCCGCGAACGCCTCGAACGCCATCTCGATCTCCGCCAGGCTGCCGTAGTTGTCGAGGTGATCGGCCTCGACGCAGGTGACGATCGCCGCGTCTGGCGCGAGCATCAGGAACGATCCGTCGCTCTCGTCGGCCTCGGCGACGAACGCCGTACCGCGGCCGTCGGCGGCGCCCAGGCCGGTCTCGGCCAGGATCCCCCCGATGACGTAAGCGGGCTCGGCACCGCAGCGGCGCAGCACGGTCGTCATCATCGAGGTTGTCGTGGTCTTGCCGTGGGTCCCGGCGACCGCGATGGACTGCCTGCCCAGCATGACGCTGGCCAGGGCGGCCGCCCGGTGCAGCACCCGCATCCCGGCCCGGCGTGCCTGCACGAGCTCGGGGTTATCCGCCCTGATCGCGCTGGACACCACCAGGGTGTCGGCGGACCGCAGATGCTCGGCGGAATGGCCGACGCAGACCCGGGCGCCGAGCCGGCCGAGCTCGTCGAGCTGAGCCGAAGCCGCCGAGTCGCAGCCCGACACGGCCACTCCCCTGGCGAGCATGATGCGCGCGATGCCGGACATTCCCGCGCCGCCGATCGCGGCGAAATGCACCCGCCCGAGGTCGCCCAGCGGAACCGGCTCGACCGGGGTCACCAGGCCCATCGTCGCAGTCCTCCTACCGTCATCGGCCGCGGTGACTGCCGCGGTGCTTGCTGGCGCGGCCGCCCGCTGGCCGGCTGGCCTGGCCGACGGCCGGGTTCCGGCCCGGTCGCGCTCCGTCGGCGACGGCGAGCACCCGCGCCGCGAGCGCCGCATCGGCGTCTGCCTTGCCGATGCCCGCCGCCGCCCTGGACATCGCGGCGACCCGCTCGTGGTCAAGCAGCACGCCGAGCAGGACGCCGCGGATCCAGCCGGGGCTCAGGCTGGCGTCGTCGATGATCAGCCCGCCGCCGGCCCGCTCGACCGGCAGGGCGTTGAGCCGCTGCTCGCCGTTCCCGTGCGGCAGCGGGACGTAGGCCGCGGGCAGGCCCACGGCGGTCAGCTCCGCGCAGGTCATCGCCCCGGCCCGGCACAGGGCGAAGTCGGCCGCGGCGTAGGCGAGGTCCATCCGGTCCAGGTACTCGAGCGCGACGTACGGGACGTCGCCGCGTGGCGGGCTGGCCGCCTGGCCCGAGCGCGGCCCGAGGATGTGCAGCACCTGGACGCCGACCGACACGATGGCGTCGGCGGCACCGAGCACGGCGCGGTTCAGCGAAGCGGCGCCCTGTGACCCGCCGGTGACGAGCAGGACGGGAAGGTCGGGCCGCAGGCCGAAATGCGCGCGGGCCTTGTCGCTCAGCGCGAGCCGGTCAAGCCCGGCGATCTCCCGCCGGATCGGGATCCCGATGTACGTCGCGTGCGGCAGCCTGGTTCCTGCCTGCCCGATGAAGACGTTTCTGGTCAGCAGCGATCCGATCCGGTTGGCCAGGCCCGGCTTCGGGTTCGCCTCGTGCACCACGATCGGAACCCCGCGCCGCCTGGCCGCGAGGTAGCCGGGCGTGGCCACGTAACCGCCGAAGCCGACGAGCACGCTCGCCTCCGCCCGGTCGAGCACGTCCACCGCCGCTCGTACCGCGCCGATCATCTTCCGCGGCACGGCGAGCAGCGCCGGGGTGAGCGAGCGCGGCAGCGGAACGGCCGGAATGAGATCAAGGGCGTACCCGCGGGCCGGTATCACCTTGGTCTCCAGCCCGCGCTCCGTGCCCAGGCAGGTGATCCTGACCTCGGGATCGATCCGGCGCAGCGCGTCGGCTAGCGCCATGGCCGGCTCGATGTGGCCGCCGGTCCCGCCTCCGGCAATCACGACGCTGCGCACACTCACACCTCACTGTCGTTCATTCTGCTCACCGCGGCCTCGGCGGACGCGGCCCCGAGCCGCGTGACCCCGAACTGGGCTGCCCCGTACTGGGCTGCGCCGTACTGGGCTGCGCCGGCCCGCGGCCCGGCGCGGCCTGCCGCTGGGGCCGCGGCGCGCCGTCGTCCGGCCGCATCGGCCCCCGGCTCGCGGCTGGCTGATCCGCACGGTTGCCCGGATCAGCCAGCCTAGACCCGGCCGGCTGCCGCATCTGCCCCGAACCGCCCTGCTGCGGCCGCGGCCCAGGCGGGCGGGCCGACGAACGGGGTGAGCCGGAGGACCCGCCCCGCGCGCCCGCCGCAGCCCCGGGAGGGCCGGCTGGCGACTGGCTCCCGGGCGTCCGGCCCGACGGCCTGGACCTGACGGCCCGGCCGGCAGCGACGGATGGCCCGGCCGGTCCGGTGGCCGGCCCGGGCCGGCCACCTCGCTGGCGGGGGCTGGGCCGTGCCTCCGCTGACGGCGCGGGCGCCTGGCCCCGGCCGAACGGCGCGAGCAGCGGGGACCACCAGCGGGGACCGGCCAGCGCCAGGGCCTCCCGAGCGCCTGGCTCGCGCCTGGCGAAGCACAACAGCATGCCGATCGCCGCCATGGTGGCCAGCAGCGATGACAGGCCGGCCGAGATCAGCGGCAGCGGCACGCCGGTAATCGGCAGCAGCCCCACGACGGCGGAGATGTTCACCAGCGCCTGCACGAGGATCCAGGCGGTGGCTCCGGCGGCGGCGAGGCGCATGAACTGGTCGGTCATCCGGCGGGCGATCCGCAGCCCGGCGTACGCGAATCCGCCGTACAGCAGCACCACGCAGACGGTGCCGATCAGGCCCAGTTCCTCGCCCAGGATCGCGAAGATGAAGTCGTTCGTCGCGTTCGGTACCCAGCCCCACTTTTCCTTGCTGTTGCCGAGTCCGACGCCGAACAGGCCGCCGGAGCCGATCGCCCATTTCCCCTGAATGCCCTGCTGGTTCGGCCCGGTCGGGCCGCCCGTCTGGCTGAGATAGCCGGTCAGCCGCGCGACCCGGTAGGGCTGCACGACGACCAGCACGACCAGCGCGAAGAGGATCAGGCCGAGGATGCAGGCGAAGAGGCGGGCCGGCGTGCCGATCACCCAGAGCAGCGCGAGCAGGATGACGAGCAGCACGAAGGTCGTGCCGAGGTCGTCCCCGAGCATCACGAGCATGGCGAGGACGGCCGTGCCGGGCAGCAGCGGGATCAGCAGGGTCCGCCAGCTGGTGAGCTGCCTCAGATGCTCCTTGCGCGCGAGCAGGTCAGCGCCCCACAGCAGCAGCGCCAGCTTCGCGAATTCCGACGGCTGTACCGGGATGCCGGCGACCGAGATCCAGCGCTCGGCACCGTACACGCTCTTCCCGAACGCCAGCACGAGCAGCAGGCCAGCGATCGCCGCCAGCAGCAGCGGGTAGGCGACGGCGCGGAGCAGCTGCGGCCGCACCCTCGACAGCGCCCACATCATCGGCAGCCCGATGGCGACGCCGAGCAGCTGCTTGACGAACGGGGAATACGGCGACTGCCCGGCATCAAGCTGAGCCGCTGACGACGTGGAAAGCACCATCACCAGGCCGATCGCCAGCAGCAGCCCGCTCGTGCCGAGGATCAGATAATACGAGGTCAGCGGCCGGTCAAGCGGCGCGAGCGCGGCTGCGGCCCGCGGCCTGAGCCCAGCCTCGCTCACCGAGCCGCCGCCAGCCGCCTGACCGCTGCCGCGAACGCGTCGCCCCGCGCCGGGTAGTCGCGGAACATGTCGAACGACTGCGCCGCCGGCGCGAGCAGCACGGTGTCGCCCGGCCGTGCCAGCTCGGCCGCCGCCTTGACCACGATGTCCATTGCTCCAGTGTCGGTGCCCGCGACCTCAACCACCGGGACCTTCGGCGCGTGTCGCACCAGTGCCGCGGCGATTATGTCCCGGTCGGCGCCGAACAGAACGACGCCGCGCAGCCGCGCGGCTGCCGCGCCGACCAGCCGGTCCAGGTCACCTGCCGCGCCCTTGAGCTGCCCGCCGGCCACCCACACCACGGGATCGTAGGCGGCGAGCGACGCCGCGGCCGCGTGCGGGTTGGTCGCTTTGGAGTCGTCGATGTAGTCGACGCCGCCGACGTCGGTCACCAGGCTGATCCGATGCGGATCGGGCCGGAACGCGGCCAGCCCGGCGCTGACCGCCCCGGCGGGAGCACCGTACGCCCTGGCCAGCGCGGCCGCGGCGAGCGCGTCCGCGACGATGTGCGGCGCAGGCGCCCGGGCGCTGGCCGCCTGACCGGGCCCGTGCAGGTCGGCTACGGAGGCCAGCCTGACGCCGTCGGCCTGGCCGGGCCCGCCGAAGGCGCGGTCGATGAGGAATCCGCCGGCGACGCCGAGCTCGCCGGGGCCTGGCTCGCCCAGCCGGAACATGACGTTCCCGCCGGCGACCTTAGCCATCCGCGCGGATCGCTCGTCGTCCGCGTTGCCGATCGCGAGCGTGCTCGCCGCGAAGATCCTGGCCTTGTCGGCCGCGTAGGCCTCCATGGTGCCATGCCAGTCCAGGTGATGCGCCGCCACGTTCAGCACGACGGCGGCGTACGGCACGATGGTCGAGCTCCAGTGCAGCTGGAAGCTGGACAGCTCGACCGCCACGACCTCGTAGGGCTCGGCCTCGGTCACCACCTCGGCGAGCGAGGTCCCGACATTGCCG
>DATKQH010000250.1:0-3377 GCA_035532775.1 Streptosporangiaceae bacterium | reverse complement strand
ATCCGCGCCCTGGACGCCCGGCTCAAGTCCGCCGGCATGCAGATCGGCGCCCTGGCCGCTGACTATGGGACCACCCTTTCGACCCTTGTACGTGATCGGGCCTGTCATTGCCGGACGGCATCTGGCAGAGACTGGGGACGTGGCCAGGTTCGCCAGCAAGGACCATTCCGACAGCCACAACGGCCACCGCCGCCCATTGACGTGTCCTCCGGCGACCAGGTCCGGCGGAAATGCCACGCCCTACACATGCTGGCCGTCCCTCAGATCCGCAACCCCGGCTTAGCATAAGTTTCGTCCCTTCATAGCTCCGGCTAGGCTTCGGCTTCGGCTTCGCGCAACGCTGAGTGGTGCTGGAATGCCGCAAGCTGCGTCGTTTCGGCGCCGCTTTCGGCAGTCATGGGGGCGTGGCTCGGCGCTCCGACCTCGGCCGCAATCGTGGCGACTGCCGTCGCGGATCGAGCGCTTGCTGCACCTGCATGACGGTAGGCGACGATCAGCGCATCGAGGCGATCTTGTGGTGTCCGGCCGTACGGGTGGGGGACGTCCACGCTCTCCGGCAGAAGCCGGGTGGGTGAGAAAAGCCGCTGAGCGCGTACGGCCAGCCGGATCTGCGCCTCGTCGGCGGTCGCAAGCTGCGCTAGCATGCCCATTCCGCGCTGCACCGCCTCAACCACCTCGGCAAGGTGATACGGCTCGGGCGCGAGCGATTGCGGCGAGCGGGGTGGCCGGAACGGTCCGTGGCTGAGATTCCAGCCCGGGTCCTCGTACGCGAGTCGACCTGTCCACAAGACCAGGTCTGCGGCCTCGGTTGCGACCGGCGACCGGCCGCGCGTGTCGGTGGTCACGTTTTCCCATGTCCGCGCGGCATGCAGCCAGGCTGAGCGGGCGCTCGCAGCCTGTGCCGCGGAGTCGGCGAGCTGATCGCCCAGCCAGGTGGAGCCCTGCCCCATGGCCCGGTCGGCAAGCGAGTGAAGCAGCACGGCGCTGTGATGGCTGATAGCGGTGGCGCATCCTGCGGTCTCGCGCAGCGAGTCGGCGCTTAGCTGAGGTGACCAGACCGCGTCCGGCGCCATGGTCCAGGCCAGGTGGCGGACTCGCTCCGCGCTGTCCACCGTGCCTTGGCAGAGTTCGGCCACGCTCTCGCGGCCGACCGGCAGGTGCCGGGCAGGCAACTCGTTCACCGGGATCGCGTACAGCATCTGTCGGTCGGCGGCGGAGGCCGGGTTGCTGTGGTTGGCCGCCTGAACGAGGGAATGGAGCATCCACAGGTGCTGGCTGGCGGTCGCTAGCCGACTTCTCGCCTCCCTGGCGCCTTGGGTAGTGTCGCGGGAAAGTGAGAGTTCGCCGCTTTGCGCAGCCGCTAAACGAATCCACGTCCCGAGTTCATGGAGCAGTGCTCGGGCGACCGGCTCTGAGGTAACCACCGGCGCCCACTCCGAGCGACGCAGCCGGGTCCCAGCGGGCCCGACCGCCAGGTGTGTATGGAGCAGGTCGCGGCTTGCGGTGAGCGCCATCGTTGCTGCGTCAAGATTGCAGCGGATCGAGCCAGCGTACTGTCGCTCATTCGTGCGGCTGCCCTGCTTGCTATCGGGCCGCAGCACGGAGGCTGCCTCGCGCAGTACCTCGCGTCCATCAAGAACTGCCCGAGCTTGGGGACTCAGAGCGATCCTGTCCCTCGCGGAGACGGCACCTACTGGCGCCGCGAGATCTGTCAGGTATCGGTCCACAACGCGCAGCAGGCGACGGAGGCTCCTGGTGAACTCATCCGCGCTGACCGACGATGCTGCGGTGCCCGTGCTCGGCCCGGCTGCGCCGGGCTGCCGGATCGCCTGCTCCAGGTGGCGCCTGGCAGCGGTGGCGAAGTCGCCGAAAGTGGCGCGGGACCTCACAGCCCGGCCGCCTGAGCCAGCAGTGACCAAAGGCGGGTGGCCTGGTGTGCAGCGACGGTGCAGGCGATCCTGTCTGATTGCGTCGTAGCTCGCTGTCCGGCACTGACGAGCCGGGAAGCGAGCAGCTGGCTGAGACTGGCCAGGGCGGTCGCCGCCTCCAGCGCGCTGCCCTTCTCAGCCGGGTGCTCGGGCGCTGGAGGTATGGCCGCCGACGGCAGCGATGGCGCGAAGCCGACTGCGTCTCGGCCGTTTGCTGCGTACGTGGCGGACATGACGAAGGTGACGAACGAGCCGCCGGCGGGATCCTGGTGGTCGTGAATCACGGGGAGCATGGCGTCGAACGCCTCGTATGCCGCGTTGAGAATGGTCGGCAGGTCTTCGGCGGTTTCCAGCCGGGCCTGCGCCGCGGTAATGCTGTTCATCTCCATTGCCTCCTGCTAGGTCGAGGGGAAACGAGCATGGCAAGCCGTCATTGCGGTCATGAATCGAGCAGAGCGAATCTGTGGATAACTGTTTGCGGATCAGCGGACGGCGCAGCTTGGCTGGCATCTGCTCATGGCTCCGCTCAGCCGCCGGATCACTCCTGGGAGCCATCGGTCGTGCCAATCGGCAGCGTCCTTTGGCGTCGGGTGCTGGGTGAGGTAGGTCAAGGTCCAGTGCTGGTAGAGCCAGGTGAGTTCCCAGGGGCTTCGGGGTGGTTGGGCCAGCAAGGTTTGAGCTGGTCGGCGAGGTAGCTGGGGTACTGGACGCGCAGGACGGTCTCGACCCAGTCGGTGAGCTCGCTGAACTTCTCGCGCTGTTCTTCGGCGGTCATCGTGAGCCAGAACCAGGTGGCGGGCGAAGCGTTCTCAGTGACCTCCAGGTAGGCCAGGATCGCCTCGACCCGGCGGCGTAGTTCTGATACGGCGTGCAGCGCCTGCGCTTGCTGTCGTTGCTGTTCGGTGAGCGCGTCGATCTTGGTAATAGCGGACTTCAGGTCCTGGCGCAGTGAGCTCACGGCGACGGCAAGGGCAGCGAGGGTGTTTGCGTCGCTGCCCTGAGCGGGCTCACTCATCGAGGTCCTCGGTCTCGTCGGTCTCGTCCGTGTCATCCGTGTCGTCGGTCGGCGGGAGCCAGGGGCGGCGGGAGCCAGTGGCGCTTCCGTTGGCGGGTGGCAGCCATACGGGCCGGGAGGGCCTCGTCGGCCAGCCATCTGTCGGGGCCGCCCAGCTATTGGGGTCGGCTTCGGCGCCGGTGTCGTTATCACCGTCCGGCCATGGATCCTTGGCGAGGACTTCCCACTCGCCCGGGTTTCCGGCTGGATCGGTCAAGAGCGCCGGGATGGCGTCGAGGTCTCCGAGTCGCCCCGACGGCAGCCTTCTCGTTCTTCCGGCCGGGCTCCTGTGTCGCGTTCCGGCGGACAGGCGGGCTTGGAGGTAGTCGAGGCGGCGCCAGGCCATGCGGAGGCGGATGACGACGGGGGAAAGGTTGCCGCTGATGACGAGGGCG
>DATKQH010000249.1:0-3504 GCA_035532775.1 Streptosporangiaceae bacterium | reverse complement strand
CGCCGGTCTGGACGTGGGCACTGACTTGCGCGGCGCTGTCGGCGGCGGTGTCGGCGAGGACCCGGAACTCGACGCCGAGGCCGATCGCCGCCTGCGCCGTCATCCGCGCTAGCTGACCGCCGCCCACCATGCCGACGACCGGCTGCCGGTCCTTTTCTCCGGCCCCGGCCGGCTGCGCAACGCCCACCCGCCGTAGCCTACGAGGTCACCATCCCGGCGCGAGCGGGCGGCGGCCGGCCGCGCCGCCGTCGGGCCGCCGCCCGTCTGGCCGCCGCCGTCAGGCCGGACCGGCAACCACCGGCTCGTCCAGCCGCTCGAGAACCGGTTGCGGGAAGATCACCGCGAACGTCGCGGGCCGCGGCCGGACCAGGACCAGCTGGCCGCCGTCGGAGGAGGCGACCGACTTGGCCAGGGCCAGGCCGAGCCCCGTCCCGCCGGCGCCGCTCACGCTCCGCTCGAAGATCCGGTGCACGAGGTCGGCCGGGACTCCCCTGCCCTCGTCCTTTACCTCGATCACCACCGACCTCGGTGTCTGCGAGGTCCGGATGCTGACCGTGCCGCCGCCGTGCACGAGCGCGTTGTCCATGAGCGTCGCGACGACCTGGGACACTCCGCCCGCGCTGACATAGGCGCGCAGCCCCTTGTCCCCCGCCACCTCCAGCTTCCTGTTCACCGCGCTGAACGCCGGCTCCCACTCGACGACCTGCTGGGAGATGATGTCGTCGATGCTGGACAGCTGCGGCGCGCCGGAGGACGACCGGCGGGCTCGGCCGAGCAGCTGGCCGACGACCTGCGCGAGCCGGTCGGTCTGGGCCAGCGCCGCCGTCCCCTCCTCCCTGACCACCTCGGGATCCTCGGCCGCCGCCACCATCTCCTCCAGGCGCATGGACAGCGCGGTCAGCGGGGTACGGAGCTGGTGCGAGGCGTCCACGGCGAAGTCCTGCTCGGCCGAGATCAGGTTGGTGACCCGCTGCGCGGAGTTGTCCAGCCCCTCGGCCACCCGGTCCAGCTCGCCGATCCCGTACCGCCGGCCAACCGGCCTGGCGTCACCAGAGCCGATCCGGTCCGCCGCCCTGGCCAGGTCCTGCACCGGCCTGGCCAGCCTCCGGGCCTGGGCCATCGTCAGCCCCGCGGCCACCACGAGCGCGATCAGGCCCAGCAAGCCGACCTGCACGGGCGACAGCCGGAGCGGATGCGACCCCGAGTGATGCGAGATCGCGATGACCTCCAGCCCGGCTCCGAACACCAGAACGGCGGCAATGGCGACGCCGAACATCGACGTCAGCAGACGGCGCTGGATCAAGGCTCAGTCTCCGCGTTCGAACCTGAATCCCACACCCCGCACGGTGGTGATGAAGTGCGGATCATGGGCATCGTCACCGAGCTTGCGGCGTAGCCAGGACACGTGCATGTCGAGGGTCTTAGTGGATCCCCACCACTTGCTGTCCCAGACCTGCCGCATGATCTGATCCCTGGTCACAACCTTGCCGGCCTCCGAGACCAGGAGATGGAGCAGGTCGAACTCCTTCGACGTCAGGTCGAGCTCGCGGTCGCCAAGCCAGGCCCGGCGGGCATCGTTGTCGATCCGCACGCCCTGAACAACCTGCGTCGGCGATGCGTTCCGGCGCAGCAGCGCCCGTACCCTGGCCAGGAACTCGGCCAGGCGGAACGGCTTGGTGACGTAGTCGTCGGCCCCCGCGTCGAGCCCGATAACCGTGTCCACCTCTTCCGCCCTGGCGGTGAGAATCAGCACCGGCGTGTCCTGGCCGGCCAGCCGCAGCCGCCGGCAGACCTCAAGGCCGTCCATCCGCGGCAGGCCGATATCGAGCACGATCAGATCAATTCCGCCGGCTTTCGCGACCTCGAATGTACCCGGCCCGTCGGCGGAAACCCCGACCTCATAACCCTCACGTCGCAAAGCGCGGGCCAGCGGTTCGGAAATAGATGGGTCGTCCTCGGCAAGCAATACGCTAGTCATGCCCCCGATGCTAAGGCGAACGCGCTCAATTCCCTCGCCGCGACGCACCGCAATGGAGGCAACCATTTGGTCAAGTCAGCTCGCATAGCCACAGTGGTTATAGTGCTATTGCGGCAGCTCGCCCTGAATTATTGAGATCAATTCATTTACTCAACAAAACGCACGTGCTAGTCATGGTTTGCCGGCCGGCGCCGGCTCTCGTTCGCTGCCGAGCGCCGGAGTCTGGTCCTGACCACGCGACGGCCCGCGGGCCCGAGGTCCTCGATGGCGTCGACCAGCACGCCGAGCTGCGCGATGGCCGCCATCGCCTGGTCGGCGCCCGCTGGATCCACGCCTTCGTAGAGCTCGAAGCCGATGAACGCTGACGCGATCGACCTCGCCAGCCCGCCGGCGTCGAGAATCTCGGCCAGCGGCGAGCCGGCCAGCACCCGCCGCAGAACTGTCTCTATGGCGCCGATCCAGAGCTCGAGTGCCTGCCCGGTCGCCGGCGCGAGCCGCGGCTCGGACTTCGCCCCGGCCAGCATCTGCGCGAGCACGATGACGTTGCCGTCGGCACGCTCCTGCTGGTGCAGTTCCAGCCCGACGGCCAGCAGGCCGGAAAGCGAGCGGACCGCGTCGAGCCGGCTGGCATGCAGCGCCAGCCGCTGCTGAGCCCCGTAGGTGCAGGCCGCCGCCAGCAGCTCGTCCACACTGCCGAAGTGGTAAAAGACCAGCGCCTGGTTGACCCCGGCGGCCGCGGCAATCGTCCGCGCCGAGACTCCGGCGATTCCCTTGGTACGCAGGGTCTCGAGCGCGCCGTCGAGCAGCCGGGTTCGGGTGTCGCTCATGCCCGCGCGGTCTCCCTGACCAGCTTGACCGACGCTGGCGGCGAGCGGCTGGACGAGGGCGGCCAGGGGCGGGCCAGGGCGGCCAGGCGGGCCAGCCACCCATGAATGTCACCTTCATCCGGGAAATCAGTGATGCAGGTGACATTCATCTCAGGCCGACTCGGTCGGGAGCGCGCCGTGCGGCCTGGCTGGCGAGCAACTATCCGGCGGCGGTCGGGCTAGACCGGCGTCACGCCGTGGCGGCGGCGCGAGAACGAGCGGTCCTTGCCGCTTGCGGCGGCGAACCGGCGGATCAGGTCCGGCCGCAGATCCTCTGGCTCGACGATGTCGTCGATGACGAGTTCGCCGGCCAGGCGGAGGATGTCGATGTCCGCTTCATAAGCGTCCCGGAGTTGCTGAACCTGAAGCTCCCTTTCGGCAGGCTCGGCGATCGCCGCGAGCTTGTTGTAGTAGACGGCGTTCACCGCGGCCTCGGCGCCCATGACCGCGATCTTGGCCGTCGGCAGGGCCAGGGTCGCATCCGGCTCGAAGCCGGGACCGGCCATCGCGTACAGGCCGGCGCCGTAGGCCTTGCGGACCACGACGCAGATCTTGGGCACCGTGGCCTCGGAGACCGCGCTGATCATCTTCGCGCCGTGCCTGATGATGCCCTGCCGTTCGACCGCCGTGCCGACCATGAAGCCAGGGACGTCGGCCAGG
>DATKQH010000248.1:0-2303 GCA_035532775.1 Streptosporangiaceae bacterium | reverse complement strand
GGGGCCGGCCGACGACCCGTTCAGCCCCGACCAGGCCGTGCTGGCGCGGAGCCGCCAGCGGATTCTCGACATCGCCTCGGTGATCATCCCGGGCCACGGGCCGAGCTTCGTGCCGGGTCCGGACACCCCGCGCTGACCGGCTAGACGGCCGCGCGCGAGGCGCCGCCTCGACCACCGCGCACAGACCGCTAGACCGCCTCGCCCTTCAGCGCGAACCTGGACAGCCGCCGCGCGGCGATGCCGAGGGTGACCAGGGTGACCACGATCGCCATGATGATCGCCGTCGACGACGTCAGATGCGCGTTCAGCGCCGACGTCTTGGCGATGGCGTTGGCGACGCTGACCGAGTACTGGCCGATGGACAGCACCCGTACCCCGCCGATGAGATTGCCGAGCAGCCCTTCCCAGACCAGGAGGTAAATCAGCCCGACCGCGATCGCCCTCGTCGTCAGGACCGAGAACATGACGAACAGAGCGTTGTAGGCCACCGCGGCGACCAGCGCGCCGGTCAGCAGCCCGATGCTCAGCTTGTCGCTGAATCCCTTGGCGATGCCGGCGGCGAGGTACTCGGGTATCGCGCCGAACAGGATCGTCAGCGCCGCGGCGGCGGCGAACTTGGAGATCACGACCGACAGCCTGCTGACCGGCGTGGCCAGCAGGTGGATGATGCTCCCGTCGTCGATCTCGGCGCCGAGCACGCTGGTGCCGATGATCAGCGCGGTCAGCGGCAGCACGACCGAGAAGCCGAAGACGCCGAGGAACTCCGCGGGCCACACCGGGCTCTTGGCCACCACCTTCAGCGCCACCGTGATCAGCAGCAGCACGAGCGGTATCAGCGTGAAGACAAGCGCGCGCTTGCGGCCCAGCGTGGCGCGCAGCGTAATCCGCAGCACCACCGGGTTCAGCAGGCCGGACATGGGGCTCACCGCTCTCTTCTGGCTCGTCTCGCCCGGCTTTCTCGTCTCGCCTGCCCCTGTCGTCTCGTCCGGCTCTCTTGCCGGCAGCATGCGCGTCGTCACGACGTCACCAGGTAGGCGAAGACGCTCTCCAGCGATTCGTCCGACGGCAGCACCTCGCGCAGCCTGATGTCGCCGTCCCGGCAGAGCCCGGCGACTTCCCTGGAGAAGGCGCCGAAGTCCGACGTCCTGACCTGCAGCCCGCGCGGGGTCAGCTCGACACCGGTCACCGCCGGGCGGCCGATCAGCGCCGCGCCCAGCGCGCGGTCCGCTGATGTCCTAACAAGGAACACGTGCGGCCGGCTCGTCATCAGCCGCCGGATGGCGCGGAAGTCACCAGACGCCGCGAGCCGGCCGCCGACGATCACCTGGATGGTGCCCGACATCCGCTCGACCTCTTCGAGAATGTGCGAGCTGAACAGGATCGTCCGGCCCTGGCGCGCCATCTCCTCGAGCAGGTCCATCATCTGCAGTCGCTGCCGCGGGTCCATTCCGTTGAACGGCTCGTCGAGCAGGAGCACCTGCGGATCGTGCACCAGCGCCGCCGCGACCTTGATCCGCTGCCGCATGCCCTTGGAGTACGTGGCGATCCGCCGGTCCTGCGCGTCGGCCATGTCCATAATCCCGATCGCGCGCCGCGCGGCCGCGTCCGGATCGGGCAGCCGGTGCAGCTTCGCGCTGGAGCGCACGAAATCGAAGCCGGTCAGGAACGCGTACACCGAATCGCGTTCCGGCACCAGCCCGAGCATGGTGAATACCGCGGGATTGCGCCAGCTCGGCCGTCCGCCGACGGTCAGCTCACCCCGCGACGGCGCGAGGAACCCGGCCATCAGGTTCAGCAGCGTGGTCTTCCCCGCACCGTTGGGGCCGAGCAGTCCGGTGATGCCGGGGCCGATGGTCATGGAGATGTCGTTCACCGCGACGACGTTGCCGTACCAGCGGGAGACGTTGCTCAGTTCGATGGCGCTCATGCGACGCTCGTGCTCGTGTACCTGGCGATCAAGGCGGCCAGGCTGACCCCGAGGAACACCAGCAGCATCACGCCGTAGGCGATGCCGTAGCTCCCCGGGTTGGCGATGATCCCCGGGCTGGTTCCGCCCAGCCACTGCCGGACCCCGTCCACCACCGTGAACGGGCTGATCAGCCCGAACAGGTGGGCGGCGCCAGTCACCTGCGGTGCGCCGCCCAGGGGACCGCCCTGGCCGTGCGGACCGGACGTCTGGGCGATGTGATTCAGCACGGTCGTCAGCGTCCAGGTCATGAACAGGAAGATCGCGACCGATCCGGCCGAGAACGCCCGCCGCCCGCTCACGCAGGCCAGCGCGAGCCCGACCGCGGCCAGGACCA
>DATKQH010000247.1:0-4163 GCA_035532775.1 Streptosporangiaceae bacterium | reverse complement strand
AGTGGGAGCACCGCGACGAGCAGCGCGTCTACGACCTGGCGACCGCGATGGCCCGCGTATTCCAGCAGCGCAGCCCGACCGACGAGCAGGTCGGCTGGTTCCTGGACGACGCCAATGCCGTGGTCGATGACTTCGATCCGGCGCCGGAGAAGTGGCGGGTGCGGAAACTGCCGGACACCGCTGAGTTCGACTGCCGGATGCGGATCAACGACGTCACCTACGTCTGCCAGGCCGCCTGCAAGGACAAGTCACTGCCGGTCCGGCTGTCCGTCCTGCGCGGGTGGCAGCGCGAGGCGAACGAGGCTGCGCGTGCGAGGGCGGTGGCCGGGTGAGCGGGACCTGGCCTGCGTGGCTGCCCGCAGACGGCTCGCAGGGCGTCATCCACGACCGTCCCGGCGGAGGCGAGTGCACCTACCTGGCTATCGGGGTCTGCAACAAGTGCGGGTGGTCCGAGCCGTCGCGCTCCTGGGTGATCGAACTGCCGTCCGGGCTGAAGGTCCTGTCGCTGAATGACCGGTACCACTGGGCGGAGAAAGGGCGCCGCGCCGCCAGCCTGAAGAAGGCCGCCTGGGCGATGGCGGTGAGGCAGCGGGTGCCCCGGCTCGCCGCAGCGTCGATCGTCGTCGAGTACCAGCCACCGGACCGCCGACACCGCGACCATGACAACATCCCGGCCGCATCTGGCAAGCACTGCATCGACGGGGTCGTGGCCGCAGGCGTGCTCGAGGACGACCAGCCGCCGTTCGTGACCGGGATCTTCTACCGGATCGGCGAGCCGTTCCCGAAAGGGCGCCTCGTGCTCACCGTCACCGAGGTTCCTGCCGGGACAGGGGGCAGGACGGCGTGATCCTGAACCTTTTTAGCGGACCCGGGGGCTGGTGTGTCGCCTGCAACCGGCTCGGCCTGGGCCCGAACGTCGGCGTTGAGATCGATACTGCCGCATGCGCGACCCGGCGGGGCGCCGGACACTGGTCAGTTCGCGCGGACGTGGCAGCGTTTGATACGGCGCCGCTGAGCGGTCGCGTAACCGGTCTCGTGGCTTCTCCGGTGTGCACGACATTTTCTGCCGCAGGCAAGCGCGGCGGCGTCGCGGTCACCGACGTGCTCGACGCCCTCATCCGCGACCTGCTAGAGGGCGGCAAGACCCGGGCCGCGCACCGCCGCGAGATGGCCCGGATGCTCCGCAAGTCATGGTGGCCCGACCCGAAGTGGACGCGCGAGCGCCGGTCGGCCGCCATCTGGAAGGCCGTCCGGTCCGCGTCCCTCGTCGCCGAGCCAGCCCGGTTCATCTACGCGTGCCGGCCGGAGTGGGTGGCAATGGAGCAGGTCCCCTCGGTGCTGCCCTTGTGGCGGGCATACGCCGAGGAGATGCGAAGGCTCGGCTACTCGGTATGGACCGGGAAGCTGAACGCAGCTGACTACGGGGTTCCGCAGACACGCGAGCGGGCCATCCTGATCGCCTCCCGGGCCCGGGAGGTGCAGCGGCCCTACCCGACGCACTACGACCCGCGTAAGGGCGCCCAGATGTTCGGCACGCCGTGGGTCTCCATGGCGGAGGCGCTCCAGTGGGGCATGACTGACCGTCCGTACTTCGCGATCTGCACGGCCGGCGGTAATCGCGGCGGTCCTGACGAGCAGGTCGGCGGCAGCGGCGCGCGTCGGTCGCTATACCGCGAGCAGGAGGAAGGCCGCTGGCTGCTGCACACCAACCGCGGCCAGGCCGAGGACGGCAGCAGGCAGGTCCGCGATCCGCGATCCGCGCCCGCGCCCGCGCTGACGAGCAAATCAGGCGGCCAGTGGGTGCTGCGATCCGGTAACCAGCCCCATGCGGCCGAGCGGCCAGCGCCAGCGCCAGCGCCCACTATCGCATTCGGGCACAACTCTTCAAACGTCACCTGGCGATTCCGCAACAACAACAACAACAACGCCTGCGAGCGGTCACTCGACGAGCCCGCCGGGACGCTGTTCTTCGGCGGCCGGTCCAACTGGGCGGCCTGGGTAGCGGAGCGCCCGGCGACGACCATCCAGGGCGACCCGCGAGTGGGCCGGCCCGGAACCAAGGACTGGACGAACGGCGAGGCCCAGTTCGCGCAGGACTCCGTCCGCATCACGGTTGCGGAAGCCGCCGCGCTCCAGTCGTTCCCGCCCGGATACCCGTGGCAGGGAACCAGGACAAAGCAATACGAGCAGGTAGGTAATGCCTGTCCGCCCCTGATGATGATCCCCGTCCTCGGCGAGGCCGCAGGCATCCCGTGGGAAGACATCGCAGCCGCCTACCGGGCGGAACTCACCGGCAAGGAGCAGGCAGCATGAGCAGGGCACGCGAGCTCAACGACATCTCAGCCGGGCGGATAGCCGCAGCCGACCACGCGGGAAGGCGGCGGGACAAGGCGGAAGCCGGGGACCTGTTCCAGACGTCCATGGCTACCCTCGCCATGCCCGGCCACCCGGAACGCAACGAGGCCGAGGCAGCGAAGGCGGCAGAGCTGCGCGCGCTGGAAGACCTGGACGCCCGCAGGGCCGTCGCCCGGTACTCGATGTACCGGACCCACGGGTGCACGGGCGGGCGGTGCCCCCATCCGCTCCACGGGGAGCACAGGGCGCTGCGGGACCTGTTCCTCGATGCGCTGTTCGCGGAGGCGTCGTGACGCCGTACTGGTCAGCAGAAGACGTGACGCTGCACCTCGGAGACTGCCTCGCAGTGATGGCAGGGATGGCGGGCGCATCCGTCGATGCGGTCGTAACAGATCCGCCCTATGGCCTGGAGTTCATGGGCGCCGAGTGGGACAAGTTCGGCCGCGACACCGGGAACGGCTACCGCGAGAAGCCCCGGATGACCGCCGACCACATGGGCAAAGGCTTCAAGGAACTGCCGAATCACCTTGAGGCGGGCCGTCCGTACCAGCAGTGGTGCGAGGCGTGGGCGGCTGAGTGCCTGCACGTCCTCAAGCCGGGCGGATTTTTGCTCGCATTCGGCGGGACGCGCACCTGGCACCGGCTGGTGTGCGCGATCGAGGACGCCGGGTTCGAGATCCGCGACTCGATGTCCTGGCTATATGGCAGCGGCTTCCCGAAGTCACTCGACGTCGCCAAGGCCATCGACAAGGCGGCCGGAGCGGAGCGCGTGATCATCGCCGAGGGTGCAGCGGTCAGGCGCATGATCCCTGGCGCTGACCAGAACCTCACCGGGTCGTGGATCAAGGACAACGGGCGGGAGTTCGTGCCGACGGTCACCGCGCCCGCGACCGAGGCGGCAGCGGAATGGGAAGGCTACGGGACGGCGCTCAAGCCCGCCTGGGAGCCGATCGCGGTAGCCCGCCGACCGCTGGCCGGGACGGTGGTTCAGAACGTGCTCGAGCACGGCACCGGGGCGCTGAACATCGACGGGTGCCGGGTCGAGGCTGCTGGCCGCCCTCACCGGGTCAGCCACGCCGAGGACACGCCGGGCAAGACGACCTACGGCAGCAACGGGCCCGGAGGCGGCTCTCATGCTGACGGCCTGACCGATGCCGGCCGCTGGCCGCCGAACGTCCTGCTCGGCCCCGAGGCAGCCGCTGAGCTTGACCGGCAGTCCGGCGTGCTCACGTCCGGGGCCAACCCCGAACGGCGCAGCAGCGACAAGTTCCGCGACGCCTACGGGAAGTTCGCCGGGCAGGCCGGGTGCACGCCGCACCGGGGCACCGACAGCGGCGGCGCGTCCAGGTTCTTCCCGGTGTTCCGCTACGAGGCCAAGGCCGACGCCAAAGAGCGACCGAGGCTGAAGGACGGCACTGCGCATCCCACCGTCAAGCCGGTCGACCTGATGGCGTGGCTGGTGCGGCTCGTTACCCGGCCGGGTGCGCTCATCCTCGACCCGTTCGCGGGCTCGGGCACCACCGGGCAGGCCTGTCTCGCCGAGGGGCGCAGGTGCGTCCTCATCGAGCAGCACGAGCCGTACTGCGAGCTGATCAAGGTGCGGCTGACCAAGCCTATCCAGCCCGGCCTGTTCGATCTGGAGGCGTCGTGAGCCTCCTCGGGTCCCTCGCGGGCCTCCTGCGGGCACCGGAGCCGCTGCAGGGCGTGATGAGCTACACGGTGCCTGTCGCGGTCCAGCGAGACGGCGACGAGGAAGCCGCACGGCAGTGGCTGGACGAGTCCGCTGAGCGTGCCGGGAAGGTGTACGC
>DATKQH010000246.1:0-4755 GCA_035532775.1 Streptosporangiaceae bacterium | reverse complement strand
GAAGTTAACCGGGATGTGTCGTCTGCCGGTGACTTTGGGTGAGGTGCTGACGTTACTGAGCGTGGGCTGGCGCTGGCGCGAGGTGCCCCGGTTCGCGTGATCAGAGCCTGTTACGGCGTGCCGCTGTGTTCGGGGAGCCCGCGGCTCCTACGATCTTGGGCCTTGCGACAGACTTCAAGATCACTAGAAAGCCGCGGGCATCGTGTTCCAGGATACGGCGTCTGTGCTGTTCGGCGTGGAGGGCCTGCAGGTCATCGAGGCGGAGGCCGGGCCGGACGGCACGCTGACGGTGTGGGCAGTTACGGATCATCCGGGGGCTGCGGCATGCCCGGACTGCGGGACGGTCTCGTCCCGGCCGCATGACCGGGTGCTGACCTGTCCGCGGGATGTCCGCCGCGGCCTGGATCGCGTACGGCTGTGCTGGCTGAAGCGGCGGTGGAAATGCGCAGAGGGGCGATGCGGGCGTAAGACGTTCACCGAGTCGCTGCCGGCCATCCCGCCGCGGCACCGGGTAACCGGGCGGGTGCGGGACCAGGCCGGCCATGAGGTGGCGGAGCGGGGGATCACGCCAGCTGAGGCGGCGCGCGGGTGCGGGGTGTCCTGGCCCGTCGCCCACGACGCCTTCGCCGCCGCGGCCGGCCCGGTGCTGGACCAGCCTCCCGCCCCGGTGGCGCACCTGGGGATCGATGAGCACCGCCGCGGCCGGCCCCGCTGGCGGATCGATGAGGACAGCGGGGAGTATGTGCTGCTGGCCGATCGCTGGCACACGTGCTTCTTTGACCTGGCCGGAGACCAGGGGCTGCTGGGCCAGGTGGAGGGCCGCACCGCCGATGACGCGGCGTACTGGATGTGGCAGGCCGGCCCGGCGTGGCGGGACCACGTCAAGGTGGTGGCCATTGACATGTGCTCCATCTACGCCGCGGCGGTCCGCCGGATGCTGCCCCAGGCGCAGGTCGTGGTGGACTTTTTCCATGTCGTCCAGCTCGCCGTGAAGATGACCGGGGACGTGCGCCGCCGGGTCGTGCGCGGCAAGTACGGGCGGCGCGGCCGGTCCGGCGATACCGAGTACGGGATCAAGGGCCTGCTGGTGCGCAACCTGGAGCACCTGCGGCCAGGCCAGTTCGCCAAGGTCATGGATGTCCTCGGCGGCGACCGGCACGGCCAGCAGATCCTGGCCGCGTGGATCGGCAAGGAAAAGCTGCGTGACGCGCTGAACCTGCGGGCGGCCGTCACCGGGTCCACGCCGTGCGAGCGGGACGTGCGGGACCGGCTATTCCGTTTCTATGACTGGTGCGCCCGCAACGACGACATCCCCGAGCTGCTCACCCTGGCCCGGACCATCTCCCGCTGGGAAGACGAGATCACCGCGGCGGTGCTGACAGGGGTGAGCAATGCCAGGAGCGAGAGCCTGAACCGGATCGCCAAACTCGAAGCGCGCCTGGCATATTCCTTCCGCAACCCCGTGAACCAGCGCCGCCGGGTCCGCATGGCCTGCACCCGTGGCACCCGGCGATCACAGGCCGCCACCGCCAGGCGGTCACGCCTGGCGACCGGACGGAAACACGATCCCGGTTAACTTCGAAGACCCGGGAAAAGGGCTTCGGTTTCTGCTGCCAGTTTCCAGTCCCGAATCACGTCTCCTTCGACCAGCAGGACTATTTGATCTAGCGAGACCCCTCTGCGGCTCCAGGTGAGCGGCGGTGCGAAATAGCAGTCGTCACTTCCCGTGTGAGCAGTGCGGCCAATGAGTCGGACACGCTCGCCCAGAGTACCGTCCGCCTGCGATGTTAGGGATTCTGTGAGTTCGGCCGCCCCACCACCTGAGAGTGACCAAGGATGACCTGAAAACCGCTCACGGTCGAGGTTGGAGACACTGATCCACTCATTCGCGCTGCCCGGCGCTTTGATCTGATCGACGATGGCCCGCCAGACCTTACCTTTCTCGGGTGGGTCCGGCTGGGCGGGTTCGCCGCGGACGCCAAGTACAGCCCGGATCGACTCGCCAGCCGGGATCGCGTTACGGCCAGCCACGATAACTGTCGGCGTGCCGTGGCCAGGAATATATGCCCCGGCTGTGTCGATGACATGGGTCAGTGTGGCCTTGCGTCCGAAGAAGTCCTCGATCAGCTTCTTGCCGAATTCTCGCTTCATGAAGGAGTTTGCGGTGATCTGGCCCACGTACCCGGCCCCGCGCCGGTCACCGCCAGCGACGTGAGCAAGGCGGAAAAACCGAGCAGCGAACGGCACTGAGAGTGCGTACTGGCCGGAGCAGACGTCTTTGTAGGCCTTGCGGTAGTTGATATTCTCCTGTCTGTCGGCCACCGTGATGTAGGGCGGGTTGCCGACGACGACGTGGTAGGAGTTCGCGCCCAAGACGTCGGCAGTCCGTATGTAATCACCTACGTCTTCGGTGCAGTAGGTAAAGAAACCGCTCCTACCAAAGAGTTCGCCTTGTTCGCCTGCGCCGCCTCGGCCGTGGAGGAGGGAGTCGCCCACGGCAATGTTGAGTGGGAAGTCGTGGGCTTCGGCGAGGCGTTTGACGTTGCCTGCTTTCATGACGGCGATGAGCAGTCGGAAGCGGGCGATTGAAACCGCGAACGGGTTCTTGTCCACGCCGTGCAGGCCGGTGAGGATCCGGGTGATCCGGTCCCAGGGGTCCATCGCGGGGGCATGCTGTTCCCAGCGTTGGGTCAGTCGCCGGAACGCACCGAGCAGGAAGTGGCCCGATCCGCAGGCGGGGTCGATGACCCGCAGGCAGCGGGGCAGGTCGGGGCGGGTGCGGGGTGGGTCGGGTTCCAGGCCGAACTCGTCGATCGCCGGGTCGAGGGTGAGCTTGAGGATGAATTCCTCGACGAACTCGGGGGTCTGGAGCAGGGCGTAGGTCTTCTTGGCGTGTTCGGACAGGTCCTGGTAGAGGTCACCGAGGAAACGGGTGTCCCAGCCGGGGTCGGTGAAGTCGTGGACGACTGGCGCGTCCCCAGACTCGCCGCGCTTGCGCCAGAAGGTGAGCAGGTCTTTGGCGGCCTGGTGGGAGGGGGTGATCCGCCACATCGGGTTGTGGGCGCGGTCGAACAGTCCGGCCGCCACCGGGGAAGCCTTGGACATGTCATCGAAACCAGCGACGATCCAGTCGCGGTCGGTCAGGTGCGGGTTGCGCTCGAAGAACTCCTGCTGCCGTTCGGAGGCGACCGCGAGCCGTTCCCCGGGCCCGGCCAGGTAGGGCACGTCGATGAGGCCGTTGTCCTCGCAGAACCGCAGGAACACAGTGCCGAGTACCCAGGCGACCGCTGCTTGGGTGACCTCGCCGTCCAGCCAGGTTTCGTAGGTGGCCGCCGTCCGCTCGGCCTGGTGCGCATGCTCCCATTCGGCTCGCAGGGGTGTCGCGAACTCCTGTTCCTGCCCGGCGCGCTGGCGCAGGTCCGCCTCCAGCATCTTGACCTGCGGTTTGAGGTCGGCGAGCAGGGCAGCCTTGTCGATCACGAGGCTCTCCGTTCGGCGCGTGATGGGGTGGTGGGGCGGATGACGATCTGCTCGCCGTCGCCGAGTGCCCCCACGATGTGCCCGTCCAGCAGGGCGGAATGGCGGGGATCCTCCATGGGGCATAGCAGCCACAGGCCGTGCGGCCTCTCGTCGGCCTGCCGCGCGGCCGAGGCGAGCCGTGCCAGCAGTTCCATGCCACCGGGGTAGCGGGCGAGCGGGGTGGCGTCGTGCAGGAGCACGATCCCCGGCTGGGCATGGACGTGGGCGCCGATCCGCTCCCATGCGGTGTCCACCAGCTTGCCGAAACCCACCTGCGCGGTCGGGGTGGCGTCCGCCGAGTCGGCAGCGAGCACGCTCTCCCACCGGGGCTTGCCGCGCTGGGTCACGAGGTCACGCAGCGCCATCACGAACAGGCGGGCCACCGGCACCGGCGTGACCCCGTCCATCCGGCCCAGTTCGGTGGCCACCGCTACCGCCTCGTTCACCCTGCTCTTGACCACCAGGAAACCGCCGCGCTCGATGGCGGTCCGCAGCCGCAGCCGGGACTCGGCGTCCTGCCCGGCGTCCCCGTCCCGGCTGAGCGAGGCCGGTCCCCTGGTGCTCGACCAGGCGGGGACCAGTGTCCCGCCCGGGGCGCGGTATCGCTGCCTGCCGTCGGCCCCGGTCGTCACGTCGACGCGGTGACCCAGGCCGATCAGGATCTTCCGCAGTTCGCCCGGTTCCGGCAGGCCGGTGAGTTCAGGGAAGCGAGCCAGCACCCGCTCCCGCAACTGGTCCGGCTCGATGCCCGGATCGGCGAGGTAGCTGGCGGCCTGGGACAGCTGCAGCGCCCGGGCGGCGCTGAGGCTGCGTGGATACAGCTCCAGCCGGGCGGTCATCGCCGCGTCCCTGGAGGCGCCCACGGCGAGTGCCACCAGGTCGGTGTCGGCCAAGGCTGGCATGCCCGCCGGGCGTTCCACGTCGGCCAGCCGTTGCCGGGCGGCCGCGCCGCCCGGCAACGGCTCACCGTCGGCGAGATCCACGAGTTGGTCGGCGGTCACGCCGAGGCTGATCGCGTAGTCGAACAGTTCCTCTTCGGTCGGCAGGCTCGGGTCGCCTTCGACCACCGAGGCGATCAGCACGTTTCCGTGGGGGCTGCGGCGCTGCGCCAGCCGCGGGTTCTCCAGGTGCTCCTCGGTCGTGATCGCGGCGCGCAGGCACGCCTGCGCCACGGCGAGGCGGGCGGTGGCGTCGCCGAGCGCACATCCGCGCTCCGCCAGCAGCGCGGCGGCCAGA
>DATKQH010000245.1:0-8635 GCA_035532775.1 Streptosporangiaceae bacterium | reverse complement strand
CTCTTCACCGGAGTGGACGTCCTCGACGGCGTCACCCGCCGGTGGCGGGTGGAGAACAGCTGGGGCGCCGACCGGGGCAAGGACGGCTTCTACACCATGAACGACTCATGGTTCGACGAGTACGTCTTCGAGATCGCGGCGCGGCGCAGCGCGCTCCCCGCGGAGCTCCAGCAGGCGCTCGACACGAAGCCGATCGTGCTGCCTGCCTGGGACCCAATGGGCGCACTCGCCCGGTAGCCGGCCCCGCACGCACCGCACGCGGGCTTGCGGGCGTGACAGACCCGGCGACCGTGCCAGATCACCCGGTGGGAGGCGGCGGTCCACTCCTGCCTGGGCAGTAGCGCGGGCGAAGTGGGTGTCGATCGTGAGACTCGGCGTGCCGAACGCGTCGCCGAGCACCACGCTGGCGGTCTTGCGGCCGACCCCCGGCAAGGTCACGAGCTCGTCCAGCGTGTCAGGAACCGCCCCGCCGAAGCGCTCGCACAAAGCCTGGCCGAGGCCCGATCAGAGTATTCGCCTTGACCCGGTAGCACCCCGTCGGGCGGATGATCGTCTCGAGTTCCGCCCGGTCCGCGGCGGCGTAGCCGGCGGCGGTGCGGTCAGGCGTCAGGGCCTTGGTCCGCGATGCGGAACGCAAGGTCGCCCTGCTCGTTTACCTGAGCGTCGAGGGCCTTGTCGTCGAGTACATGCGCCACGGCGGCTTCGAGGAAGACCCGCGCTCCGCCTTCTTCGACCACCTGGTCGCCAGCGACGGGGCCTTCGGCCAGGGCGAGCTGGAACGACGGCGCCCCTTCGCCCTGCGCCATGATGCGCAGGCCTGTCTCGCCTGGCAGGTCCGGCTGGGACGTCAGGCTGCGGATCGCGGAGACTGCACTGTCGGTGAGCGTGAGCATGACTGGCTCCTCACTGCAGGATCGGGCAATGCGCCTTGCCGTACCCAGTCTCGGCCGGCCCAACCAGGACCGACGGAAGAGTTCACCCGCTGCCGAATCCGCGGGCAGCGGTCGTCTACAGGTGGATTGGCGACCGCTGGCAGCCCAGGTATGGCCCGCTGAGAAGGGGCGAGCGCGGCGCCTGCGGCGCCCCGGCAACCTGATAGACGGTCATCGATCGCGTGGCGAAAACCGGGTGCAGGAACGGCGTCGCGCTGAGGCCGCGGAGGTTTGCGCGACCCAGCGGCGCGGCGTATCCGAGCACCTCGTCGGTGCGCGCCACGACGACGAACGAGATCTTATGCGTGCTCAGGAACGTCTCATTGGCGGCCGGAGCGTGAAAGAACCGGCGGGCATCCAGCATGAGACCGATCACGTAGGGCAGCCAGTTCGCCGGCAGCACAGCCAGCAGGTGCTCCAGGACGCCGAGGGCGAGCAGGAACAGGCCGACTGAGACGTACGGCAGCATCCGGCGCAGGCCAAAGGTCGCGTCGACGTAGACGTGATAGCGATAGGCGAACAGCAGGCCGACGCCGATGGTGCCCAGCATGATCCCCAGCCCGGTCACCGCCACTGCCGGGAGTGACAGCGCGCCTATGGCCAGGAGCGCCGCGCCGGCCCCAAACGGCGCCAGCCTGGCCGGGTACCCGCGTGAAGGATTCCCTAACGAGCGGTGATCCGCGGTGCCGGCTAGCACGGTGCCGGCTAATGCTGTGGCGCGAGGGCGCGGCCAGGCAGGCGGGAGGGCGGACGCCGAGCCCGATCGTGCGCACGAGCACCATCACGAGGGCCATGACGATCAGCCCGTCGATGAATGGCCACGGCACTGACCTGGTTCGCGATGCACCAGCGGGCGGCGCGGCGATCAGTGGGTCGTACGCGCCGAGCTGCCGCATTCCCAGCCTGAGAACCAAGCTGAGAACATGGCGTCATGACCGTCCGATCCGCGGACGACAGTTCCGTTCTCGACGCCCTGCATGCCGGCGCGCACAGCTACCTCACCAAGGACGCCGACCGCGCCGACATCGCCAGGGCACTGCACGCCGCGGCCCGCGGGCTGACGGTCTTCGACGCCCGCGTGCCGCGCGAAGTCGATCAAGACGCACATCAGCCGGATCTTCGCCAAGACCGGGTCGAGAGACCGGGCCGCCGCCATCGGCTACGCGCACCGTCACCACCTTGGCTGACCTGCCTAGCTAGCGTCCGGGGCTCGCATCCGCCACGCGTCGGCCACGAGCTCCTCGAGGCGCTCGACGTCCACCTCCGTCAGCCGAACCAGCACCAGCGGCCAGTGGTCGTAACCGGGCGCGGTGAAGAAGATCTCGGGCTCGCCGAGCAGCAGGGCCTGCTTCTCCGCCTCGTCACCGACGAACAGCACGGCGATGTCGGTCCTGATCAGTCGCGGCTTGCCCGGCCTGCGCTCCGGATAGGACCAGACGAAGCCCTTGCCCGCGACCCGGAAGTCGAAGCCGTCGCTGTCGATCTCCGCCACGTCAGGCAGGGCGAGCGCGAGGCGGCGTACGTCCTCCGCGTCAGCCACGGGGTCCCTCCTCAGCGAGCGGGCTCGAGGAGCACCTTGACGGCGCCGGTCCGCCGCGAGTCCTTCACCGCCAGCACCGCCTCGTCCCAGCGATCAAGCGGGAAGCGGTGGGTGATGACCGGCGTCAGGTCGAGACCGCCGGCGACGAAGTCGAAGTAATGCTCCATGGCGTGCTTGGCGACGCCGCCGACCTCCTCGATGCCGAACCCGTTCGAGCCGATGACGTGCAGCTCCTTGAAGTACAACGGGGTCCACTCGAAGCGCTTGGGCGGCTCGACACCGGAGACGACGAGCGTGCCGCCGGTCGCCAGGAGTCGCAGCGACGTCTCGACCGTCTCAGTCGAGCCGATGGTGTCGTAGACGACAGCCGGGCCGTCCTGCAGCCAGTTCCGCTTGCTCCATGGCTCCAGCGGAGTGGTGCCGGCGCGCCGCGCGACCTGCGCGACGAGCTCGCCGGGTGACGACGGCAGCACCGCGTGAGCGCCGAAGCGGGTCGCGAGCGCGGCCCGGGGGCCGGAGCGGGTCGCCGCCCACACCTCGGTGGCGGGATAGAGGTGACGCAGCAGCGCGATCGCCGCGAACGCGAGCGTGCCCGAACCGTAGACGAGAACGGCCTGGCCGTCGGGGGGCGGTGCGAGCAGGATCGAGCGCAGCGAGACGCTGACGGGGTCCGCCAGGACCGCTGCCTCGTCGGATACCTGGTCCGGGATCGTGAACAACTGCGAGACGTGCGCGCCGAAGCGCTCGGCGTGCGCCCCGGTCGCCGCCGCGCAGTTCCCGATGTGGATCGAGACGGGCAGGTCGCCGGAGCGGAAATTGCGGCACCAGGGATAGCGGCCGGCCGCGCAAGCCTCGCATGGCGGCTCGATGCCGCGGGGGCCGCACGACAGCCACGGATTGAGCACGACGCGCTCGCCCGTGTCCGCGCGGCGCCCGACCGCCTCATGGCCAAGCACGTGCGGGAAGGACACCAGGGCCGTGAGCGGGTTGTCGCGAGCCCCGTTCAGCAGGATCTGCTTCACGTCCGATCCGCACAGCCCCGAGAAGATCGTCTCGACGCGCACCCAGTCCTCCGACGGCAGCGGCAGCTCGTCGACATCCTCGATCCGGACGGGCGCGAGGCGCGAGACGAAGGCGCGCGGGTCCACGCGCCCGCCGATGGCCGAGGCCGCCTCACGGGCCAGGTTGTGCCGGAAAACGAGGGCCTTCACGTCGACCTCCATGTCGGGCAGCCCAACCTACCAAGGCGACCGGTGAGTCCGGCAGGCCCAGCGGCCGCCCTTCTGGCCGGGAATGTCGGGCACGCTACAGCCAGTCCGGGCCCGCGGGCCAGCCGAGCCCCTTGACGAATCAGATGAACGTTCGTTTGATTCTTCCCATGGGCCGTATCGCGGACGTGACCGCTGCTGAGACCCGCGAGCGGCTGCTGCGCGCGGCCGCCGACATCTTCGCCAAGCGCGGGTACGACGGCACGCGGGTGGCCGACATCGCCGCGGCCGCGGGCGTGAGCAACGGCGCCATGTACGCGCACTTCGCCTCGAAGGCGCAACTGCTCACCGGGGCGCTGCGGACGCACGGGCAGCGACTGCTCGCTGACCTGTTCCGGGCCGACCCCAGCCGGTCGATCACCGAGATGCTTCTCCTCATCGGCCAGTGGCTGCCCCGGCGGCGCGACGCCCGCGGCTACCTGATCGTCGAGGCGCTGGTCGCGGCTCGCCGCGACGAGGACGTGGCCCGGCCGATGCGCGACTACGTCGGCGAGCGGGCCGGCTGGCTCGCCGACCTCATGCGGGTCGCCCAGGCTGACGGCGAGCTCGACCCCGCGCTCTCGCCGAACGCGCTCGCCCATCTCTGCCTCCTGCTGTCGATGGGCAGCGCGCTCGTGACATCGGACCTGCATGCGGTCGACGGGCGCGAGTTGGCCGCGTTGCTCGCCCGCGTCGTCACCGCTCTTGCCCGGACCGATATCACCGCGCAGACGGGATCAGCCCAGTGAAGGTGCAGATCAACTCC
Organism: Streptosporangiaceae bacterium; assembly: GCA_035532775.1. Lineage (GTDB taxonomy): Bacteria > Actinomycetota > Actinomycetes > Streptosporangiales > Streptosporangiaceae > Chersky-822. The sequence continues at coordinate 4,150 of DATKQH010000245.1, read as the reverse complement.
GAACGCTGCCAGGGCCATGGTCGCTGCTACGACCTGGCCGAGGACCTGTTCGGCGACGACGACGAAGGCTTCGGGACGGTTCTGGGCGACGGCGTCGTGCCGCCGGATAAGGAGCGCGAAGCGCGCCTCGCCGCTGTTAATTGCCCCGAGCGCGCGATCGACATCCTCGAGGAGACCTGACATGGCAGTCGATGACCGCTTCATCGGCATCGAAGCGGACGAGGACGCAGAACTCCTCGGCACCCGCAGCGAGATCATCACCGGCCCCGTCTCCGACTGGGCGACCGACTTCTCCCATCTCGAGCCGGAGTGGTCCGCCGACCCCTACCCGATCCAGGATGACCTGCGGCAGCGCTGCCCGATCGCGCGCACCGAGCGGTTCGGCGGCGGGTGGCTGCCGGTGCGCTACTCCGATGTCGCGGCGATCGCCTACGACACCGAGCGCTTCTCGTCACGGTCGATCATCATGAGCAACTTCCGGCCGCCGGCGGAGCTGGCGCCGGTCGGCGGCTCGCCGCCGATCTCCTCCGATCCGCCGTTCCACCACGACGCGCGCAAGCTGCTGCTCCCCGCGTTCACCAAGAGCGCGGTCGCGAAGCAGGAGCCGGCGACGAGAGCGTTCTGCCACTCCCTCATCGACGCGTTCGAGGGGCGGGACGTCGTCGACGCGGCTCACGACTACGCGCAGCACATCCCGATGCGGGTCATCGCCGACATGCTCGGTTTCCCCCAGGACGACGGACCGCGGTTCCGCGAGTTCGTCGAGAACACGCTCGAAGGCATCAACCTGCCGCCGGAGGAGCGCATCGAGCGAATGGGGAAGCTGTTCGACTACCTGCTCGCGCAGATCCACGATCACCTCGACCACCCGTGCGAGGACCTGACCACCTTCCTCATCAACGCCGAGCTGTACGGCCGCAAGCTCGAGGCGGACCACGTCGCCGGAACCATGGCGCTGCTGCTCATCGCCGGCATCGACACGACGTGGAGCGCGATCGGCGCCTCGCTGTGGCATCTGGCCAAGACTCCGGCCGACCGCGAGCGACTCGTCGCCGAGCCCGGGCTGCTGCCGACCGCGATGGAGGAGTTCCTCCGCGCCTATGCGCCGGTCACCATGGCGCGGCTGGTAAAGGACGACATGCACTGGCACGGCGCCGACATGAAGGCCGATGACTGGATCCTGCTGTCATTCCCGGCGGCCAGCCGCGACCCGGCGCAGTTCGACCGAGCCGGTGACGTCGTCATCGACCGGGCCGTCAACCGGCATGCCGCGTTCGGCCTGGGCATTCACCGCTGCGTCGGATCGCACCTGGCGCGCATGGAGCTCCGGGTCGCACTCGAAGTCTGGCTCGAGCGGATCAGCTCGTTCAGCCTCGACGACCCGTCGGCGGTCAGGTGGTCCGCGGGCCAGATCCGCGGCCCCCGCGCTCTCCCGCTGCGCATCCGCTGACAGGCTCGGAGGCCGATGGAACTCCTGTCACCGCCCGGTGCCCGGGCTCGCTTCCGGGCCGGGGTCCGGGCACCGACCGCGAGCTGGGCGGCGGGTTTTGCCCAGGCCAACCTGATCGTACTGCCGCAGGACGTGGCCAGCGAGTTCGCGCTGTTCGCCCGGCACAACCCCGGGCCGTGCCCGCTGCTGGAGATCACTCAGCCAGGCAGCGGCCGTGACCGCCCGCTACCCGGCGGCGCACGGCGCGCCCGTGCACGCCGGCGATCCAGCGGCCCTGGGCATCACCGACCTGTCGCGGCCCGATTTCGGCGACCCGGTGACCTCCCAGGCCGGCGATGTGCCCGTCTTCTGGGCCTGCGGCGTGACCCCGCAGGCAGCGCTCGCGGCCGCCCGGCTCCCCTTCGCCATCACTCATGTACCCGGTCACATGCTGATTACCGACGTCCAGGACACCGACCTGCGGCTCGCGGACGGGCTCGCCTGAGCACGCCCCCGCCGGGCCAGGGCGGCCTGCCGCGCCCTGCCTCCACTTGACCCGCCTGATAACACGTGCTTAGCATAGTGATATCTATTTTTAATAGCGGCACATCTCGAGGTGCACATGGAACGCGCCGGCCCGCTGGCCATCGACGTCAGCCACCTGACCAAGAACTTCGGCGCCCGGACCGCGGTCGCGGATGTCTCGTTCAGCGTCGCCCGGGGCGAGGTGTTCGGGTTCCTGGGGCCGAACGGGGCGGGCAAGACGACGACGGTGCGGATCCTGGGCACGCTGATCGCGCCGACCTCCGGGTCGGCCATGGTCGCCGGCCTGCCGCTGACCCGGGCCAGCGAGGCGGAGATCCGCCAGCGCATCTCGATCATGCCGGAGGCCCCTGGCCTGTACCGGCGGCTGACGGTGACCGAGAACCTGGAGTTCTTCGCGCGGCTGTACGGCCTGCCCGGCCGGCCGGCCCGGATCAGGCAGGTGCTGGCGGCCGTGAACCTCGCCGACCGGGCGGACGACAGCTGCGGCAGCCTGTCCAAGGGCCTGCGGCAGCGGGTCGCCCTGGCCCGCGCACTGCTCAGCGACCCGGCGGTGCTGTTCCTGGACGAGCCGACCTCGGGCCTGGACCCGGTGGCGGCGCACGAGGTGCATGGACTGATCGGCGCGCTGCGGGATCGCGGCGTGACCGTCTTCCTGACCACCCACCGGCTGGATGAAGCCGAGCGGCTGTGCGACCGGGTCGCCATCATGAACACCAGCCTGCGGACCATCGGCCGGCCCGACGAGCTGCGCCAGGCACTGTTCAGCCGGTCGCTGACCGTCACCACCGGCGCTCCGCTGCCCGTACCGGATCAGGTCTTCGGCGGCCTGCCGGCCGTCCAGGGCTGGCACGCCACCGATCCGGCAGCACGCGGCGGCACGGCTGACTACGTCCTCACGGTCTCCGATCCAGCGAAAGCAGCGCCCGGGGTGACCCGGGCACTGGTCGCCGCCGGGGCCGACGTGCTGTCGGTCACCGAATCGCGGCACACCCTCGAGGACGTCTACCTGGAGCTGATCGACAATCAGGAGGCCCGGTCATGACGACTATGAGCGCGGCGCGCACCGGCGCCGTCATCCGCAAGGAACTGACCGAGTTCCGGCGCAGCCGGTTCATCGTGTCCACGATGGCGATCATCCCGGCTGCTTTCTTCATCGCTCCCACCGCCGAGATCCTCGCGCAGCATCCAGCGGGGCCAAGCGCGTCGCTGAATCAGGGAATCGGATTCTTCCTCGCGTACCTGCTGCTGATCCCTGTCCTCATACCGGCCACGATCGTCGGATACTCGGTGGTCGGCGAGCGCGAGCAGGGAACCCTGGAGCCGTTGCTGACCACACCCATCCGCCGCGAGGAACTGCTGATCGGCAAGGCCGTGGCAACTCTCATCCCCGCGGCCGGGGTCTCGTACCTGGTGCTCGGCATCTTCCTGGTGATCGTGCAGTTCGGCGCCAGTCCCGTGGTAGCCACGGCTGTCTTGCACTCGCCGTACCTGCTCGCCCAGGTCTTCTTCATCCCGCTGCTGGCGGCCTGGGCGATCTGGATCGGCCTGGCGATCTCGTCCAGAGCCAGCGACATCCGCGTCGCCCAGCAGCTCAGCGTGCTGGCCAGCCTGCCGCCAGTCGCCCTGACCCTGCTGCTGGCGTTCCAGGTCGTCCACTCGACGCTCGTGCTCGCGGCGTCGCTCGCCGGTGCTCTCCTGGTGATCGACTGTGCGGCCTACCTGCTCGTGTCGAGGCTGTTCGACCGTGAGCGACTGGTCATCGGGGCCAGGCCAGGCACCGGCTGATCGGTCCCGGCTAGGGCGCTGGCACCGGCCCTGGCCTGGTCCCCGGCCTGGTCTACGGCTCGACGAGCATCATGATCGTCTCGGGGCGAACCCCGTCGAACCGCATGGCCTCGGCGGCGTCCGGCGACTCGAGCGCCTGCTGGAACGTGCCCATGTCAGGCGCTTCCACGATCAGCCCGACCCGGCTCGTGTTCTCCGGGTCGACGAACGCGCGCGCGGTAATGCCCAAGGGTCCGAAGAACTCTTCCCGCTTCGGCGAGGAAAGCCAGTGGCCCAAACGTGCACGATGAGCCGCCCTCCGAGGACCAGCCCGCGGCGCTTCCCCCCGAAGCATTAGACGCCAGGGCCACGGAGCCCGACGGCGCGGCCCGGCGGCGGCCGGCCAGGGTC
>DATKQH010000244.1:0-48978 GCA_035532775.1 Streptosporangiaceae bacterium | reverse complement strand
GCGATCGCCAGCGGCAAGGCTCCGTCCCTGGCCGCGATCCTGGCGGCGGCGGTCGTCAGCTCGGTCAGCCGCTGCAGGAACCTGTGCACGCCGGCGATGTCGTCCGGCCGCCAGGCCCGGTCAGCCTCGATCGGGCCATCTTCCCCGACCGCCTCGTCACCGGGCTGCCCCGGTAGCGCGCGGAGCCGTCGGCGGCCGGAAGCATCTCGTCAGGCAGGACCACCGGGAGCCCGGCGGAGTCGTACACGATGGGGAACGGCTCGCCCCAGTACCGCTGCCGCGAGAACAGCCAGTCCCGCATCCGGTGCGCTGCCGCGCCCCCCTCGCCCTCGGTCGGGCTGTCCGGGCACGCCGCTCAGCGGCCCAACGAGCTGTCCGGCGGCCAGCAGCAGCGGGTCGCGATCGCCAGGGCGCTGGCCGGGAGCCCGCAGCTGCTGATCGCCGACGAGCCGACCGGTCAGCTGGACTCGCAGACCGGGCGGCAGATCCTGCGGCTGCTCCGCACGGTGGTCCGGTCCGAGGGGATCACCGCGCTGGTCGCCACGCACGACCCGGTCCTGATCGATCTCGCCGACACCGCGTTGCGGCTGGACGACGGCGTTCTCACCCAGGTGTAGAAGCTCAGGCCGCTAGCCGCAGCGAAGGCGGCTTTCGGCTCCTCCGGGCGGCCCGCCCGCGGTGATAACCTCCGGGCGAAGGAGGGTGTCCCGTGCGAATCAGTCGGAGGACGCTGCTAGTCGCGGTCAGCTCAGCGATCGCGCTGGTGATCCTGATCGCCGGGTTCGTCGCGCTCAGCGGTCACAAGGACGGGCAGCCGGGGCCAGGCCAGTCCAGCTCCGGTGCCGGGTCGCTGACCTCGCCATTTACCGGAGAGCCCGTCTCCTCGCTGGGACGTGAGCTGATCTTCAAGATCGACAATGTCCCGCAGGCAAGGCCGCCGACCGGCCTGACGAAGGCCGACATTGTCTACCTGCTTCCCGTCGAGGGCGGGCTCAGCAGGATCTTCGCGGTGTTCTCCTCGCACATCCCGCCGGTTGTCGGTCCGGTGCGCAGCTCACGCGAGGAGGACATCGCGCTGCTGAGGCAGTTCGGGAGGCCCGCCTTCGCCTTCTCCGGCGCGCAGCCCCGGCTGCTGCCCGTGGTCGAGCATGCCAGGATCGTCAATCTCTATGACGGCATCGTCGGCGGGTACTTCCGCAGCTCGAGCCGGGTCGCGCCGTACAACCTCTACGCCAGGACCAGGCAGCTGCTGGCCGAGGCCAAGAGCGCGAGCCGGGCGCGGGACATCGGCTTCAGGTTCGGGCCTGCTCCGGCCGGCGGGACGCCGACGCACAGCTACAACGTCGCGTACCGGTCGGCGGCCTTCAGCTTCCGCTGGTCAGCGTCGCAGCACCGGTGGCTCGTCTGGATGGACGGCAGGCCGGCCGATGCCGCGGAGGGCGGCCAGCTTGGCGGCCGCACAGTCGTCGTCCAGTACGTGAAGGTGGGGACCTCCGGTTTCCTCGAGCTCGGGATCAGGCCTCCGTACGCCCACACGGTGGGCAGCGGGAGCGCGGTCGTGCTGCGCGACGGACGCGCCTACCACGTGCACTGGTCCCGCCCGAACGCCGACGGCGGCACCACGTTCACGCTGCCGGACGGCAGCAGGATGCCGTTCGCGCGGGGTCAGGTCTGGGTGGTCTACGGATTCGGACGAGGCTCGACCAGCCCGCACTAGTGCTCACCGGCAAATGTCGTAAAACTCGGCCCTGTGATTTTTTAGAACTATATTCGTCCTGGTTGATCGGCGATACTGGCCGGACAATGGCGGCCTGTCTTGTGAGCCCCTGCGTGGCATGCCACACTCTCAGGTGTTTAGCCATCCACGGGCTGCAACCACCAGGTGATGTCCACAGTCCCAACTGTGGACATCCCGTATTTCAGCGCGAATCGGAGCACGAAGTGACCGATCAACCCGACCGGGCACAGCCTGAGACGGTCCAGCGGCGCAGGCCAGCGGCCGATGACGCGGGGGCGGTTGCCGTCGCGGCGACCCCGCACGGCGCGGCTCCGGGTTCCGGCGACCTGACCGACGAGCTGCTCAGATCCGACCAGTGGACCGATGAGATGGTGCGGGCGGCCGGTATCCCGGTCACCGACATCCCGTTCCTCACCATCGGGGGCGGGATCGGCTCGTTCGTGACCGTTGATTACCTGAGGATCGCCGGCGTCAGCACGGACCGGATAGCCGTCCTGTCGAACCTCGACTTCGCCTGGCAGACCTATGAATACCTGACGAGGGTCTCGCAGATCCCGCGCCCCGAGCGGATCAGGTCGGACTCGGCCTCCAGGCCGGACAACATCTGGGGGTTCCCCTCGTACGCGCTCGCGGAGGCGGTCGGGGAACGCACGTTCGCGCCGCTGTGGCAGGTGCTCATCGAGCCGATCTGGGCCGACTACTACACGCCCAAGGCCGGGCGAGTGTTCGCCGGGCTGGAGCGCGAGAGCCAGCGGATCAGCTGGTCGCAGATGCTGGTCAAGGGCCAGGTCAGGATGGTCAGGAAGCGTCAGGGCGGCGGCTATTTCGTTATCTTGACCCCGATGGCTGGCTCGGCCCCGACGAAGCGGCTCGCCTACCGGGCCGAGTTCGTCCATCTGGCGGTCGGCTACCCGGGGCTGCGGTTCCTGCCCGAGCTCCAGGAGTTCCGCACCGCCCACCAGGACTTCCATCACGTGGTCAGCGCGTACGAGGAGCACGAGCACGTGTACGAGGCCGCGCGGACCAAGCACCTGGTGGTGATGCTCCGCGGCGGCGGGATCGTGGCGTCCAGGGTGCTGGCGCGCCTGATGGACGACCGGGCGAAGTACGGCCTGTCGACCGAGATCGTGCACCTGTTCCGTACCTATATCAGCAGCTCGCACGGGCCGAACGCCTGGAACCGCCGCAAGGGCGCCCACGGCTTCGCCTACCAGGGCTTCAACTACCCCAAGTCGGTATGGGGCGGCCAGCTCAAGGCCAGGGTGCGCAGGCTCGAGGGCGACGACCGCGGTAAGGCCTACAAGCTGATGGGCGGCACCAACACGCCGTACCGGCGGCGCTGGCAGGCGCAGATGCAGGAAGGCCGCGACGCCGGCTGGTACCGCACGATGGCGGGGACCGTCGAGCAGATGCGGCTGGACCAGGGCAAGATCATCAGCGTGGTCAAGACGCAGACCGGGATGGTCGAGGTAGCGGCGGACTTCGTGGTCGACTGCACCGGTCTGGAGGCGGACATCGCCGAGCACAGGGTGCTCGCCGACCTGCTCGAGCACTCGGGCGCGGCACGCAACCCGCTCGGCCGGCTCGACGTGGAGCGCACCTTCGAGCTGCGCGGGTCCGGCAGCGGTCCCGGCGTCATGTACGCGTCGGGAGCGACCACGCTCGGCGGCTACTTCCCTGGCGTGGATACGTTCCTCGGCCTTCAGGTAGCGGCCCAGGAGATCGCCGACGATCTGGCGCGGCGCGGGTTCTGCCGCCGGATCGGCACGTTCCGCTCGATCACGCAGTGGCTCAGGTGGGCACGCGACCAGCAGCCCTGACCAATGAGAAAGGAGGCAGACAAGGTGCTACCCACCCTGGGTGGTCGCATCCAGACCCGGCTGATCCTGCTCGCCGTGGTCGGCGGGGTCGTGACCCTCATCATCGGCCCGCTGCTGCCGATCTCCGCTCCGCTGTCCGTGGTGTATCAGGACACTTTCGTGATCCTCGCCGCTGTCGCCGTACTCGGCATCGGCTGGGAGTGCCTGTATCACTTCGGCATGCAATGGCGGTGGGAGAAGGACTGGCCAACGCTCTTCGGCCTGGCCACGGCGATCCCGGAGGGCCTGCTCGTCTGGCTGTTGCTGAAGGCGGGCGCGATCCCCGGCATCAGCGGGACCGTGCCGGCCGCCGCGTTCGTCATTGATTTCGCGCTGGTCTGGCTGGCGGTGTGGCTGGTAGCTAACGGTCCGATGCGCGTTCCGTTTATCCGGTGGCGCTTTCACGGCGGGAGGCTTGTGTGAGTGACCACAGTACTGGCGACCACGGGGCTGGTGAGCACGGGCATGCGCCCGGCCTGTTCCCGGTTCCCGGCGACGGAGTGCTGGCCAGGCGCGGCGACCTGATCCTGCTCTGCGGCCTGGAGGTCAGCCAGGTCGCTGATGACCTGCTTGACACCCTGGAGCAGATCGCTGCGGCAGGCGGCGACGGACGGCAGTTCACCGACGCGATCGCCGACGCGCTCGAGGCCAGCGACGGCACGCCGTCGGTGCTCGCGTTCGGTCCGGCCGGGCCTGGGCTGGCCGTCACCGTCAGCGGCGGGGCCTGGGCGGACGTCACAACTGCCGACGGGATGGCGCGGTTCGAGACGGGACATCCGCGGATGCTACTGCGCGGTGCCCTGCGCTCGCCGGTGAGCGGGGTCCGCGGCGGGCTCAGCCCGGGCGACAACGGTGCCGCCAGCACGGACCGGTTCTCCCGGCTGGATGCCGGCACGGTGCGGGCCGGCGGCCTCAGCTTCTACCGGGCCGGGCTGGTAGCGCGCGATCAGGGCGCCGCGGTCCGCCTGGGCAAGGGTCCCGGGGCCAGACCGCTGAGCGCCCAGACTCCCGCCGCGGCGGCCAGGCTGGCCGGTGTTCCGGTCGCGGAGATCCCCGACCAGGGAATGCCGGCGGCGCAGACGCCGGCCGAGACTCCCGCCGGGGCCCGGGAGCGCGAACCGGAGGTTTCGGCGGCCGAGGAGGTCCCGGCGGCTGACGTACCGGCGGCTGAGCTCCCGGAGCCCGGGCCGGAGGCTGCGCAAACAGGGGAGCCGGAAGCCGAGTTCTCAGCGGCGCAGGTCCCGGCGGCGCAGGTCCCGGCGGCGCAGGTCCCGGCGGCCGAGGTCCCGGTCGCGGAGGAATTCCCCGTGCCGCAGACGCCGGCGCCGGGCATGCCGTTCGAGCCGACGGCCGCGTGGGTGTCGCCGGACGCACCACCGGACGCGTCCCAGCGGCAGGCCACCGAGTTCTGGTCACCGCCGCCCGGGCAGCAGTCCGCCGAGGAATCGCCCGCTGGGCTGGGGACGGCCTTCCCGCCCGGCGGGCTGCCGAGCGGACCGGGATCGAGCAGCGCCGAAGACCTGGAACGCGAGGTCACGGCCCCGCCCGAGCCGTTCGAGCCAGCACAGCCGTTCGAGCCAGCACAGCCGTTCGAGGCTGTCCTGCTGCTGGAGGCCGGCTCGGGCAGCGGCATCGACGTGCCAATCCGCCAGCCGCTCTCGAAGGTCAGGGACATGCCGCCCGGGACGAGCAGCTACGTCTCGGCGGGACCCATCATCCAGGGCGTGTACTGCAAGAACGGTCATTTCGATGACCCGGAGGCGCTGTTCTGCGCGATCTGCGGTATCTCGATGAACCAGCAGACGCTGGTGCCCAGGCCGGGGGAGCGGCCGCCGCTCGGCGTCCTGCTGCTCGACGACGGCTCGGTCTTCCAGCTGGACAGCGACTACGTCGTCGGCAGGGAGCCCAGCCTGGACGGCTTGGTCGCGGTCGGCAAGGCCAGGCCGCTGCGGGTCTCCGATGACACCGGAATCGTCTCCAGGGTCCATGCCAGGGTGCAGCTCGACGGCTGGCGGGTGCTCGTCACCGACCTCGGATCGGCGAACGGTACCCGGGTGCTGCTGCCGGGCCATCCGGCCGACCAGCAGCTGGTACCGCAGGTTCCCGTCGTGCTGGCCACCGGCAGCCAGGTCGACCTGGGCGGGCGCGGGTTCCGCTACGAGTCCCATCGGGGCCGGTGAGCGCGACCGCGCCGGACCTGAGCAGGACGGGAGCAGGATCCGGCGATGACTGACACCGATGTCCAGCTGCTGCTGGTCGACCTCGCGCTGATCATCGTCCTGGCGCGGCTGCTCGGAGCGGCGGCCAGGCGGATCGGGCAGCCGCCGGTACTGGGCGAGATCGTCGCCGGAATCCTGCTGGGGCCGACGATCTGGGGCACGAAGATCACCGCGACCCTGTTCCCGGCCACGCTGATCCCGCCGCTCACCGCGCTCGCCGACCTGGGCCTGGTGCTCTTCATGTTCGTCGTGGGCTACGAGGTCGACCTCGGGCTCGTCCGGGGCCGCGGCCGGGTAGCGGCGAGCGTAGCCATCGGCTCGATCGTCGTCCCGCTGGCGCTCGGAACCGGTCTCGGGGCCTGGTTCGCGCACCGCTACCACGTGCATAACCCGACGACGTTCATCTTGTTCTTCGGCGTCGCGATGTCGATCACGGCGTTCCCCGTCCTCGCGCGCATTCTTACCGACCGCGGGCTGCACCGGACCAGAATCGGCGGGCTGGCGCTCGCGGCCGCGTCCGTCGACGACGTGCTCGCCTGGGCGCTGCTCGCGGTGGTGATCGCGGTCGCCGGCGCGGGCGCCGGCCACAACCAGCTCAGGCTGGTCCTCGCCCCCGTCTACGCCGCCGTGATGATCTGGCTGGTGCGCCCGGCGCTGCGCAGGCTGGCCGACACCTACCAGCGCCAGGGCCGCCTCACCCCGAACGTCCTGGCCGCGGTGCTGGCCCTGCTGCTGCTCTCCAGCTACGTGACCGACTGGATGGGCGTGAAGTTCATCTTCGGGGCGTTCATCTTCGGCATCGTGATGCCGAGGGACGTCCCGGCGCTCCGCGAGGCCATCCTCGATCGGCTGGAACAGATCAGCGTGCTCGTCCTGCTCCCCGTGTTCTTCGTGATCGCGGGGCTGAATGTCAACCTGCGCGGCATCGGCCTGTCGGGTCTGGTCGATCTCGCGCTGATCATGCTTGTGGCAGTCGCGGGCAAGTTCGGCGGCGCCTACTACGGCGCCCGGCTCACCGGGGTCAGACGGCGGCAGTCCGGCGCGCTGGCGTCGCTGATGAACACCCGGGGCCTCACCGAGATCGTCATCCTGACCGTCGGCCTCCAGCTCGGCATCCTGAACAAGTCGCTGTTCACGCTGATGGTCGTGATGGCCATCGTCACCACGGGAATGGCCGGCCCGCTGCTCAAGGTCATCTACCCGACCCGGATCATGGAGCGCGATATCGCCGAGGCCGACCGGGCCGCGCTCGGCAAGACGGCTGCGCACCGGATTCTCGTGCTGATCGACGATCCGCAGACCGCCGGCCCGCTGATCGACGTCGGGGCGAGGCTCGCCGCCAGCAGGCCGAACAGCGAGCTCGTCCTGTCGCATCTGGTGCCGCATCAGCCCGCCGGCCGGCTCGAGGTCGGCTCGGGTCTGGGCGGCGAGCTGCTCCAGATGACCCAGACGATGGCCAGGCTCAAGGAGCTGGCTGTGCAGGCCGGGCCGCCGGGGATCTCCGCGACGGTGCAGTCCAGGTTCAGCGACGACGTCAGCGCCGAGCTGCCCGCTTTCGTCGCCGCTGCCGAGCCCGACACGATCGTGCTCCGCCATGGCAGCGGTGACCAGCGAACGCTGAGCGCGGACGGCGCGACCCAGCTGGTCTATGTCCTGCGCTCGATGCCGGCGTCGCCCGCGGCGGCGGTCGCCCGCTGGGCCCGTACCGCGGACGGCGAAGCGGCGGTGCAGGTAGCCGCCCAGATGTCGGTGGCGAGCGGGGTTGACCTGATACTGACGCCATCCGGCCGTCCGTGCGCGTCGCTGGCGGCCAGCCTGGCCAAGCGCGGCCTGGCGGCCAGAGCGGGAACGCAGCCAGCGGGCGCGATTGTCGTCGCGCCGGCCGATGGCGTGACCGGGATCGCCGGCAGCGCCGCGGGGAGCGACAGCGCCGCGGGGAGCGACAGTGCCGCGGGGAGCGACAGCGACGTGCACCTGGCCGTCGTCGCGGGCACCAATGAGGCCAGCGACGACATGGACCAGTGGGTTCAGGCGCTGGACGCGCGCGGTGACGCCGGCAGCAGCCAAACTGACAGCAGCCAAACCGACAGCAGCCAAACCGACAGCAGCCAGCGGGAGAGCAGACAGCCGTGAACAGTACTGATGCACGCCTTGCGGCCGACCGGGCCGGCATCGCCGACTACCGCTTCGTCAGGCGCCTCGGCGCGGGTAACCATGGTGTCTTCTATCTCGCCGAGCGCCCGCAGCGGCTGCACATCGACGCCGAGTTCGTGGCGGTGAAGGTACTGTCCGGCTCCAACAGCCAGGACACCTTCCGCCGGGCGACCCGCGAGCTTGCCGCGTTCGCCGCGGTCAGGTCGCCTTATCTGGTCACGCTCTACGACGCCGGGCAGCAGGGTGACGATCTGTACTACTCCATGGAGTACCTGCCGGCCGGCTCGCTCGACGACGCGATGGGCGCGCTGCCGCCCGGCCAGGTACTTGCCGCGGTCGCCGACGCCGCCCGCGCGGCTGACGCGCTGCACGAGGCCGGGATCGCGCACAACGACATCAAGCCGGGCAACATCATGCTCCATGACGGCCACGCGAAGCTCAGCGACCTTGGCCTCAGCCAGCTGCTGACCCCCGGCCTGACCATCACCGGGCTGGGATCCACCGGCTCGGTCGAGTACCTCGACCCCGCGATTATCCGGGGCGAGATGCCCGGACGGGCGACCGACATCTTCGCGCTCGGCGCTACGCTGCACCGCGCGCTCAGCGGGACCGGATTGTACGGCGACCTGCCGGCCGACAACACCATGCTGGCGATGCGCCGCGTGCTGTCCCACCCGCCCGAGATCTCGCCGAACCTGCCGCCGGGCGCGGCTGAGGTCATCGCCGCGGCGATCGACCCGAACCCCGCCGCGCGGCCGGCCACCGCCGCCGAGCTCGCCGGGCGGATCGACGCGCTCAGCGAGGATGTCCTCTGACGGGCGCGTTCTGGCGAGGACTAGCTGCGGGACGCCGGCACCTGTTTCGCCTCACTCGCCCGCCAGCGTGCGCGCGGGGAACTGCGGCCGGAGCCCGGGCCGATGCGACCGCGTTCGGCTTGAATAGCAGAAAGACGGCCGGGATCCAGAGCCCCGCAAAGATGAGGCTGCCGAGGATGTCGGCCGGGTGGTGCTCGCCCCGGTACATCCGGGAGAGCGCGACTAGGGCGGGCATCGCGATCGCGGGGATCAGGAACAGCCACCTCCACCAGCCGCGATTGTGGCCGATGACCAGGACGGCGAGCCCGGAAGCTGCCAGGCCAGAGCCCGCGCAGGCGGCCTGCTGGCAGTGCCCGCGGCGGCCGGAAACGCTAGCAGCGGCCGGAAACACGGAGGCCAGAGGTATGTCGACGGTCGCGGTTGTGGCGCATCAGGCGTGTCCGGGCGGCTGGCCGGTCTAAGCTCGCCTGCCGTTCGGCGCGAAGGTGATAGCGACGAGGTAGACGGTGGTGGCGACGGCGAGGATGCCGAAGCTCGGCGGTATCCGGGGCGCCGCGTAGGCGATCAGCAGTCCGGCCCACACCGAGCCGATCGCGATCGCGGCGGAGAGCCAGAGCCCGCGGAACGGCCGGGCCGTCAGCCGCTGGGCCGCGCCTGCCGGGGCAGCGAGCAGGCCGAGCAGCAGCAGCGCGCCGACCGCCTGGGTGGCCGCGGCCGCGGTCACGCCGACGAGGCCGAGGAATACGGCCCCCAGCACCCGGACCGGAACCCGGCGCGCGCTGGCGACCGCCTCGTCGATGCTGGCGAACAGCAACGGCCTGGCGATCACGATCATCACCACGCAGACGCCGACGGCGACGGCGGAGTCGATGACGGCCTGCGTGGCCGACAGCCCGAAGATCGTGCCGAACAGCACGTTCACGCCCGACGTGCCGTTGGCACCGGTCGGGGACGTCGTATAGATAGAAAGGAACAGCGCGCCAAGGCCGAGTATCCAGGCGAACACGCTCCCGATGACGGTGTCGTCCGCCAGGCCCCGGCGGCCGAGGAACGCCATCGCGAGCGCGACGATGACGCAGGCACCGTAGAGGCCGATCAGCAGGTCCGCCCCGGCCGCGAGGGCAGCGAGTGCTCCCGTGAAAGCCACATGGCTGAGCGCGTCGCCGGTGAAGACCTGCGAGCGCAGCACCACGAAGTAGCCGGTCAGCCCGGAGGCGGCGGCGATGGCGGCGCCAGCCAGGAACGCATAGCGCAGGAACGGCTGGCCGATGATGGCGGCCAGGCCGCTCACGCGGGTACCGCCAGGGCCTGCCCGCGCCTGCTCCGGGACACCGCGGTCCGGCCGGCCGCGGCCAGGACGTACCCGGCGAACCCGAACGTCGTGATGAAGAAGCCGACCGGGTAGACGGAGAAATAGGCGACAGCCAGGCCGAGCCAGACGATCACCACTCCCAGCAGGATCGTGAGGCCGAAGCTCGCCATCGGCCTGGCGGTGATCTGCTGTGCGGTCGCGGCCGGCATCACGAGCAGCGCGAAGACCAGCAGAGCGCCGGTGATCTGGCTGACCTCGGCGGCGGCGCAGCCGAGCAGGACCAGGAAGACCGTGCTGAGCAGCCGCACGGGAACGCCGCGTGCCGCGGCCACGTCAGGGTCGACGGTGGCGAAGAACAGGGGCCGCGCGATCAGCGCGAGCACCCCGATCGCGGCGGCTGCCACGGCCAGCAGGACGAGAACCTGGCTGGCGGAGATGCCGAGAAAGGAGCCGAACAGCAGGCCGGTGAGCCCGTTGAGAAAGCCGCCGTACAGGCTGACGAACAGGGCCCCGCAGGCGAGCGCGAACGCCTGGACCGTCCCGATGATGGCCGACTCGCTGCTCCCGGCGCGGCCGCCCAGCGACCTGGGCACCGCGGCGATCACCAGCGCGGCCGCGATCGCCGCCGTGAAGTAGCCGATTGTGGCGCTGATTCCGACCAGGATGGCCCCGGCGGCGCCGGGGAACGACACGATGGCGAGCGTGTGGCCGGCGAACGCCTGGCGGCGCAGCACCATGAACCAGCCAAGGGCTCCGGCCGTGATCGCCACGATCGTTCCCGCCCGGAAGGCGTTCACCATGAACGGGAACATGAGCAGCTGCCGGACGTCGGCGACGACGTTCCAGCTCAGGCCGGAGAAGGTCATGGCCGCACGGCCGTGTCGGCATGCCGGTCCGCGTGCCGGGCCGGCGGCTCGGGCTCGCCGACCACCACGAGCCTGCCGTCCGAGGCATGCAGTACCTCGACCGGGGTCCGGTACATGGCGGTCAGTGTCTCGGAGGTAATCACCTCCTGCGGCGTGCCGCAGACCGCGCCGCCGCGGGCGAGGTAGGCCACGCAGTCGAGGTAGGACAGGATCGGGTTGACGTCGTGGGCGACCAGCATCACGGTCACCATGTGCTCACGGCAGATCCTGGAGATCAGCGCGGCGATGGACGACTGGCTCGGCAGGTCGAGGCTGTCCAGCGGCTCGTCGAGCACGAGCAGCCGGGGGCGCCTGACCAGTGCCTGGGCGATCAGCAGGCGCTGCTGCTCGCCGCCGGAGACCTGGCCGACCGGCCGGCTGGCGAACGCGGTCGCGCCGACCAGCTCGATGACCTCGCGTACCCGGTCCCTGGCCGCCCGGCGCGCGGGAAAGAGCCTGTCTCCCCAGGGCAGCGGCACGCCCCAGCGTTCCCCGTCGCTGCCGAGGCTGACGATATCGATGCCGCGCACCCGCAGCCCGGCGTCGAAGCTGCGCCGCTGCGGCAGGTAGCCGATCTCCCGGCCGGACTGCCCGGCCGGCCGGCCGAGCACGGTCACCGATCCGGCCGACAGGCCGACCAGCCCGAGCACGGCCTTGATCAAAGTCGACTTGCCGACACCGTTGGGCCCGAGCACGGCCATGAACTCACCGGGCTCGAGGATGAGGTTGACGTCAGACCAGATCGTCCGGCCGGCTACCTGAACCGCGGCATGGTCGAACCGGACGGCCGGATCGTTCTGCCCCGCCCCGCCAGTCGGCCCCGCCCCGCCAGTCGGCCCCGTCGGCCGCATCTCGCCCGCCCTTCTGTAGCCCAGCATCGGCGCTCAGCGCCCGCTCGCCCTGGCGAGCGCGGCCTCGATGCCGTCAAGCTGCCTGACCTGCCAGGCCTGGTAGGTCTCGGCCGGCGGCGTCAGCGTCTCGGTGATCGTCGCGACCGGTATGTGCGCGGCCTTGGCGGCCGCCAGCTGAGCCTGCACGTCAGGCGTGAGGTTCTGGCTGTTGTACACGTAGATCTTGATCAGGTGGTGGCTGATCTGGTTATCGATTGTCTGCTTGTCGGCGGCCGACACCTCGGTGCCCTCGCTGATCGCCTTGAGGAAAGAGTAGGGAGTGAGGAGCTTCAGGCCGAGCGCGGGAGCCAGCATCGCGACGATCGATTCCGACGCGCCGACCGAAGTGCCGCCATACCTGGCCTTGATGGCGGCGATCAGCGAGAAGTACTTCCGCAGGCCTACGGAGGTGAAGAAGGCGCGGCGCCGGGCGAAGTAGGCCCTGTCGGCCGGGTCGAGCTTGCTGTAGTCGGCGGCCAGCAGGCCGATGACAGCCCGCACGTCAGCCGGGTTGTACCACCGATGCGGGTTCCCGCCGGCCGGAACTCCGAGCGCGTCGCCGACATTGAGCACCCTCTGCTGTCCCTGGTCGGCTGCCAGCAGCTGAGCGGCCCACGGGTCATATCCGATCCCGTTCTCGATCACCAGCCGCGCTCCGGCGATGATCCTGGCGTCGACGGCCGTGGGCTCGTAGCTGTGCGGGTCGGTGTTCGGGTTCGTGATGATGCTGACCACGTGCACGTGGCTGCCGCCAACCTGGGCGGCGATGCTGCCCCAGAAGTTCTCGGCCGCGGCCACCTGAATCACCCGGCGGCTGCCCGCTGGCCCGTTGCTCCCGGCGGTGCTGCACGCCCCCAGCAGGCAGCCCGCCGTGAGCAGCGCGGCAATTCGCAGTTCCATCCGTGCCATGGATGCAGACTCCCTGAGCGCCAGTCCCGCAACGCGAGCCCCGATCGGCTACCGGCGAACGTATATGAAAACCGTTTTCATTACAACCTAGCGCGGCGGGTGGGCAGCGCGGGGGGCCGGGTCCTGTTACAACGCCAGGCGCCGTAACGCCCTCCTTAGATGCCGGCGCCTGCCCGGTGCGGTGCAGACCTGATAGCGGCGAGGAGCAACACGGTGAATGGATCGACGACCCTCAAACGTCAAGCTGGCCGAGCCGCGAAGGCTCGGCATCGTGAGCCAGGTGCTCGACGTGCGAACCAGGGCCGACTTCGCGCTGGTCGCGGGTCGGCACGGGTCCTTCCGTCTCCGCCGGACGCACCTGAGCGACGGCAAGGTTCGCCTCGGCCCGTCCTTCCCGGTGAGCTCGATCGGGTTTGGCAGCCTCGGTCTGGATCTTCGGCGAAAGGCCGCTCGGTCATGTCGGCGGGCGGCACGTCGCGCCGAGCCCGTCCGGCCGCCATCTCTACGTGGCCACTAGCGACCGGTACGGTCGGTCGCCGGTCCTCGAGTACACCACCGCCCGCGGCCGCATGATCGCGATGAACACAAAGACCGTGATTGCGGTCGCGGAGGGCGGCGGGACGCTGACCGCCGCTCCCTGCGGCGTGTGGGTCTCGTTCCGGACCGGGATGGAAGGGCTGACGGTGCTGCTGCGGCAGGGGACTCTGCGCATGGTGCGGCTTCCTGGTTCCGGCCAGCCGGACAGCCTGTTCGCCTGGGCGATGTGGGCCGGCACCGAGTACACGGGCACGTCGCTGTACCTGGCTCGCGCGGACGGGACGGCCGCGTGCCTCAGCCCGCGCACCGGGCAGCCGCGCACCCGCGGCACCGCCGCCGGCCGGGTCGAGATCGACCGGCTGCTCGGGGCCAGGCGGGCGGGGATGGTGCTGTATGCGCTGTCACCCGCCGGGGTCATCGCCGTCACCCCGCCTGCGCGCTGCCGCGGGCGAGGGTCCGAGCGCTGATCAATAACGAGAGCGCCGCTCTTGACATGAGGGTGAGAATCGTGCACACTGCTCTATATAGAGAGCGGTGCTCACGATAGCGAAGGAGACTCTGATGTCCGCCAGTCCCAGCCCGAACCCCAGCCCGAGCCCAGCCTCCCGGTACGTCATGCCGACGACCACAGCAGGGCGCTGGACCGGGAACCTGTTCAACTCAACGGTGGCCTGGCTGACCAGACGCGGATTCAGTGTCTGGGGCAGCCGGGTGCTGTACGTGCGCGGCCGGACCAGCGGTCAGTGGCGGTCCACTCCGGTGAACGTCCTGACCCACGACGGGCACCGCTACCTGGTCGCCCCGCGTGGCCACACGCAGTGGGTGCGCAACCTGCGCGCCGCGGGCGGCGGTGAGCTGCGGGTGGGCAGGAAGACCGAGCAGTTCACCGCCACCGAACTGGCTGATGACCAGAAGCCGGAGATCCTGCGCGCCTACCTGAAGCGCTGGAAGCTCGAGGTGGGCGTGTTCTTCGATGGCGTCGGAGCCGATGCTCCCGACTCGAAGCTGCTCGAGCTGGCCCCCGGCTACCCGGTCTTCCTGATCCGCTGATCTTCCTGAGGCTGATCCCCGGGACGCTGACCATCGGGACACTGAGCCCGCCGCCCGGGCAGCCGGGCATGATGAGGACATGAGCTACCTTCTGGCCCAGGTCAACATCGGCCGGCTGCGGGCACCGATCGACAGCCCGGCTCTGGCCGGCTTCGTGGCCGGACTCGATCCGGTGAACGCGGCGGCCGACGCGGCGCCAGGGTTCGTCTGGCGGCTGCAGACCGAGGAAGGAAACGCCACGGCGGTGCGTGCCTTCGAGTGGGACGCCGGGGACAGCGCGGGCGTGATCATGAACATGTCGGTCTGGGAGTCGGTCGGGGCGCTGGCCGGGTTCGTCTACTCCGCCGAGCACAGGGCGGTGCTGCGCCGCCGCCGGGAGTGGTTCGAGCAGATGACGCAGGCCTACACCGCCCTGTGGTGGATCCGCTCCGGCACCGTGCCCACGGTCTCCGATGCCGAGGAGAAGGTACGGTACCTGCGGGCCCACGGTCCGACGCCGCTCGCCTTCACGCTCCGGGTGCACTTCCCGCCGCCTGGCGATGCGGACGCGGGTCCGCTGCCCGGCCGGGAGGAATGGATGTGCCCAGCCTGAACCGGGTTGCCCTGCGGCGGACCGCGCAGGCCAGCTAGCCCGGCGCAGGCCAGCTAGCCCCGGCCCTGAGCTTGCGCCAGCCGCCGGCCCGGTTGTTGGCGATGATCTCGCGGAACATCGCGGTCAGGTCCGGCGCGTTGATCGTCTCGCCCTGGCGGATTCCGACCGTGCGGGCGGTCTTGTTACCGTGGCCGGCGGTGATGATGCCCTCAGGATCGGCCGTGATGCCCCCGCCAAGTTCGTTCTCAAGAAGGGCTCAACCGGCAAGTTCCATTTCAACCTGATGGCGACTAACGGTCAGGTCATCGCCACCTCCGAGGCTTATGAGGGCCGGGCAGCCGCGCTCAACGGCATCGATTCGGTGAAGAAGAACGCTCCCGTGGCCGAACTCGACGACCAGACCGCTAGCTGAGCCCGAGACGTCACGGGCGCTCAAGGTCAGGGCGAGCGGTTCAGGGGCCAGGCGAGGTGAACTCGGTGACCGCCGGGTAGTGCCGTGACGCGTAGAGCGAGAGCGCGTCGAGCCCGTCCCTGATCTGGCTCTGGGTGAGTTCCTGCGTCGGCAGTTCGACCGTCAGCACGATGTCGCGCTGCTCCACGGCGAACTTGGCGAGCGTGATCCTCCTGTTGAGCTCGAGGAGCCGGCGCATCAGCGCGTACTCGGCGTCCTGGTCGTCGGGCAGCACGGCGAACGGGACGATGGTGAGGAAGAGCCAGTCGGTAGTCAGCCGCAGGAAGAACCTGACCCGGCGGGGGCCGGGAGCCTGAAAGCCTGAGCGCCACGTTGTCGCGTCGATGCGCTCGAATGGCCAGCCTTCCGCGGTGAGTATGGCCTCGAGCGTATCGTCGGTGATCGGCACCCCTCTGTGTTAATCCTCGTGCGCGACGTGCGTCAAGATGCAGTTGCCGCAGGCGACAGACGCCATTGTCACCTACGATGCGGTCATGTCCGCGCGAACGGTGCGCTACAGCGCCGGCAACGAACACAATCCGGGCAATCCATGGGGCCGCAGCGAACTCGTGATCGCGCCAGACGGCACTGCGCGGCTCGACCACTATTTCTCCCGCCAGGCCAGGGTCGGTTCCTGGACCGGCCGCGTCAATGCGGCCGCGCTCGAGGTGCCCTGGTCCGCGCTCGACCGGGCAGGCTTCCCGCAGGTGCCTGATTTCCGGCCCGTTGCCGGGGCAACGCTGCGGACGCTGATCGTCGAGCGCGACACCGCCGTGGCCCGGGCGCTGGTCGACTGGCACCAAGCGCCGTCGCTCGCGGGCTACGCCGAGGCTTTCGACGTGCTCGACGGCGTGGTCAGGCAGCTGAGCGGCGAGAGCGTGCCGTACCCGACATCACAGCCCGCGATCGTCAGCGACATCGCGGCGGTATAGGGCTTTCTAGACCTAACGCCGGATGTGCTGCGCTATCCGTGCTATCCGCCCCCTGTGAGTGATCAGGCTCATTCGGGCTTCTAGTCCGATGTGGTGGAATTGCTCCACTATGCTGCCCTGTGATCACGCACAGCCAGGCCTGGTGAGAGGCGCAGTCTGCCGAGTAGCCGGGCGGGGAACCGGCGTTAGGTAGCTGTTGAGGCTAGGCAGAACACACGGCAAGCAAGCGGATTTCAGGATTCCGGGGCGGCACGCGGCTCCCGGGCAACCCAAGCCGCCCCCGCCCGCACAGCTGAACAAGCTGGTGAAGCGGGCGGCGATGGTCGTCCCGGCAATCGCGGTGGCCGGCGCGGTCGTAGCCGCCACCATCGACCACGGTCCCGCGACAGCGGCCCCCAGCGCTGCGGCCCCCAGCGCCGCGGCGGACCAGCGAGCGGATGCCGGCCACAAGGCGGCCGGGACGTCACACCACGGAACCGCGCGCCATTCCCCGTCATCGAAGACGGCCAACGCGCTCCGCACGGCCAGGTCGCGTAGCGCCGCCGGGAAATCCGCCCCCGCGCGGCACCCTAAGCCCAGGGCCGGAGCGTCCAGGTCAGCCGCGAAGAACAAGCCCGCCACCCCGAGCTGCTCAGGGTCGTCAGTGATGCTTCCCGAGAACTACGCGGCGATCGTCAGCTTCCTGACCACGAACGGGTACACCCGGTTCGCGGCGGCTGGCATCGCGGGGAACATGTACCAGGAGTCCAAGGGGGATCCCGAGTCGGTGGGTACCGGTGGCGGCGGCCTGATCGGCTGGACGCCGCTGCCGCCTGGCTTCGTGACCGGCAACCCGGCGGCTGACCTGCACGCTCAGCTCGAGGCGGTGCTGACCTACAACCAGCAGTGGTCGCAGTACATCCCGATGCTGAACGCCGCCACCAGCGCCACCCAGGCCGCGGACATCTACATGAACTACTTCGAGCGTCCCGGCATCCCGGCCGCGTACAACCGCGAGGCTGCCGCTGCCGCGGTAGCCGCCGCCTGCGGATTCTGACCACTCAGGGAAACGCCAGGCAGCTCCCGGTGCGACCGCCGCGCCCGGTGGCTTCAGGCTTGCGCTAGTCGAATATTTGTTCGATAGTTGGTTCCATGAGAGCCGCGGTCGCACAGGTCACGTCGCTGCCTGTCCGGCCGGACAGGCAGGATGACCTGGCGGGACGTAGTGGGCTGGCCGGTCTCCTCGCCGAGGGCACGGTCCGCTCGGGCCGGGAGATCGGTGCGGGCGGCGGCGTCCTTTCCGACGCGGACCTGCTCCCCGTGCTTCCCGCTCTGCGTGATCTCCTGCCAGCCGGTGCGCTTCAGCGCGGCTCGGTCGTGGCGGCGGGTAGCTGGAGCCTGCTCTGCCTGGCGCTGGCCGCGGGGCCGGTGGCCTCGGGCGCGTGGTGCGTGGCGGCCGGGATACCCGAGTTCGGCGTGCTGGCCGCGGCCGACGCCGGGCTGGATCCCGCCCGGCTGCTGCTGATCCCCGACCTGGGCCCGAACTGGCCGCAGGCGGTCGCATCCCTGCTCGACGGCTGTGATCTGGTCGTGCTGCGCCCGCCTGACCGGCCGTCGGCCCAGGCGCGGCGCAAGCTCGAAGCCGCCGTCCGGCGGCACGGTGCGGTCCTGCTCGTCGCGGGAGACTGGGACGGAGCGCAGGTCAGGCTGCGGATAGCCGCCCAGGAGTGGACTGGGATCGGCTCGGGTCATGGCAGGCTGCGCGGACGCCGTGCCCAGGTGGTAGCGGACGGGCGCGGTGGCTGGTCACGGCCGCAGGCTCGCTGGCTGTGGCTGCCGGGTCCGGACGGCGCGGTGACGGCCGTGGCCGAGGATGCCGGTGAGCCGGCTGTGACTGGCCCCGGCGTGGTAGCTGGCCCCGGCGTAGTAGCTGGCCCCGGCGTGGTAGCTGGCCCCGGCGTGGTAGCTGGCCCCGGCGTGGTAGCTGGCCCCGTCGCGGTGGCCGGCCCCGTCGCGGTGGCCGGCCCCGGTGCGGAGCAGGCGAAGATCGGATGACCGGCGAGCAAGACCGTGACCGGCGCGTTCTTGCCGTGCGCTGCCCGGCGTGGCGCCCGCCCAGCCTGGTATCCCGTCAGGCGAACCAGGCAGCTGGCCCGGCGGCGCGGGCATTCGAGCCGGTGGTCAGCGCCGTGCAGGAGTTCTGCCCCAGGATCGAGGTACTGCGCCCCGGCATCTGCGCGTTCGCGGTTCGCGGCCCCGCCAGGTACTTCGGCGGGGAGGCGGAGCTCGGCAGCAAGATCGTCGAGGCGGTGACCAGGCTCGGCTTCGACTGCGGGGTGGGCATCGCCGACGGGATGTTCGCCGCGCTGCTGGCTTCCCGAGACGGCCTCCTGACCGCCCGGTCCGATCCCGGCCCGGCCACGCCGGGGCCGCACGTCAGGATCGTTCCGCAGGGAGGGACACCGCCCTTCCTCGCGCCGCGCGCGGTCACCGTCCTCGGCGAGCCCGACCTGGCCGATCTGCTCGTCCGGCTCGGGATCAGGACGCTAGGCGAGTTCGCCGCGATACCGGCCACCGAGGCCGGGAACAGGTTCGGAACCCACGGGCTGCTCGCGCACCGGCTGGCGCGCGGGCTTGATCCTCGTCCGCTGGCCGCCGGTCCGCCGCCCGCGGACTTGTCCGTCCAGATCGAGTTCGATCCTCCTGCCGAGCAGTCCGAGCGGGTTGTGTTCGCCGCCAAATCGCTGGCCGGCCAGCTGCACGCTCAGCTTGCCGCGAGCGGACTGGCTTGCGTCCGGGTCCAGGTCCAGGTGGTCTGCGACAACGGCGAGGAGATCACCAGGCTGTGGCGGCACGACGGACTACTGTCCGAGCTTGCCGTGGCCGAGCGGGTGCGCTGGCAGCTCGACGGCTGGCGGGCTGGCCAGCAAGGCGGCCCGGCGGAGGCAGACCACCCGGGCGGCTGGCCCGGCGAGGCCGGCGAGTCCGGTGGCGACGGATGTCAGGCGGGCGGGATCAGCCTGCTGCGGCTGGTCCCGGATCAGCTCGTCCAGGCCCAGGGACGCCAGCTTGGCCTGTGGGGCGATGCCGTGGTCAGCGACCGGGTGGCACGGGCGGCCGTCAGGGTCCAGGCGATGCTCGGTCAGGACGCGGTGCGGCAGCCTGTTCTGGCCGGCGGCCGCAGCCCATCGGACCAGGCGGTACTCGTCCCTTTTGGCGATACGGAAGCGTCTCGTAATTCCGCCGCCGGCCGCTACGCCGACCACCTCGCTGCCCCCGCTGACCACCCCGCCAGGCGGCCGGCTGACCGGCCGTGGCCCGGAAGGATCCCGGCGCCGGCGCCGGCCACCGTCTACCCGTCGCCGCGGCAGGCCAGGGTCACCGACGGCTCGGGTTCGCTGGTGGAAGTAACCGGGCGCGGGCAGCTGTCTGGCGAGCCTGCCCGGCTGTCGGTCGCGGGCGGGCCGCTGGTCGCCGTCACCGCCTGGACCGGTCCGTGGCCGGTCACCGAGCGCTGGTGGAACCCCGAGCACGCCTGCAGGAAGGCCAGGTTCCAGCTGGTTACCGCGGACGGCGCCGCCTGGCTCGCGGTCGTCCAGGACGGCCGCTGGCTGATCGAGGCCAGCTACGACTGACCACGTTCGTGCTCGTGCTCGTGTCCATAGTCGTAGTCGCACTCGGGTCGCGTCGCCAGCGGTGCGAGTTCAGCGCGGGACGTAAGGCCCGCCAGCGCGGGGAATTCGCCTCTCCGGCCTTCCCGCCGAGGCCGGCCATCCTGAACCTGGGGCTGCACGGCGGCCAGCAGCGCAGCCGGCAGCTGGGAGGCGAGCATGCGGCAGAGCCTGAGACTGGGCAAGGTGGCCGGGATACCGGTGGGCGTGCACTGGTCCGTCGGAGTAATCCTCGCGCTGATCGCCGACATCCTCGCTGCCAGCGTCCTGCCCGCGGCCGTCCCGCGCCAGCCGCCGGCCACGTACTGGTTGGTGGCGATCCTGGCGGCTGTCGTCTTCGCTGCCAGCTTGCTGGCGCACGAGCTGGCCCACGCGATCATCGCCAGACGGCACGGGATCAGGGTGCGCTCGATCACACTCTGGATGCTCGGCGGGGTAGCCGAGCTTGACGGCGATCCTCCCGATCCAGGCGCTGACTTCCGGATCGCGATAGCGGGCCCGGCGGCCAGCCTGGCCGCGGCGGTCGTGCTCTACGGCCTGGCGCTCGGCATCGGCTACGCAGGCGGCCCGGCGGCCGCTGTCACCGCGGCGACCTGGCTGGCACTGATGAACGGGCTGCTCGCGGTCTTCAACCTGCTCCCAGGGGCTCCGATGGACGGCGGCCGGGTGCTGCGCGCGATCCTCTGGCGGCGTTACGGTGACCGGCAGCGGGCGGCCCTGGCCGCCACGCGAGGCGGGCGTTACGTCGGCTTCGGGCTCATGCTCCTCGGCCTGGCCGATGTCCTCTTCTTCGCCAACCTGCTGGGCGGCCTGTGGTTCGTGCTGATCGGATGGTTCCTGGAGAACGCGGCCCGGGCCGAGGCCGCGGCAACCATCGCCACTTCGGCCCTGCGGGGACTGACGGTCGCCGACGTCATGACGCCTGACCCGGCGATCGCGCCAGCCTGGAACACGGTCCTGGACTTCGCCGAGCGGGTCGCCGCGCACACCAGGCAGAGCGCCTTCCCGGTCATCGGGTTCGACGGTCAGCTAGCCGGGATCGTGACCACCGAGGCGCTGGCCCGCATCCGCCCGGCCGACCGGTACGAGCTCCGCCTCAGGCAGGTTGCGATCGCGGTGCCGCCGCAGTACCTGGCCGCGCCGACCGATCCGGCCGCGCCGCTGCTGACCAGGGCGCCGCTGGGCGGGGAGGTCCTCGCGGTCGTACTCGCGCACGATCAGGTGGTCGGCCTGGTCACCGCGGCCGACCTGAGCTGGGCGGTGCAGGGAGCCAGCCTGCGGGCGCAGCCTGAAAGCGCTACCCGACGATCAGCTCGTCCGGATTCTGTCCCGGCCTGACGACCGCCACGGCGACCCGGCCGGCCCCGAGGTGCCAGGACGCCACCTGCACCTTGGTCATGAAGCTCAGCTCGGCGACCAGGCTGTCGCCGTCGGACGGCCAGCCGAAGCCAGCCAGGGCATCGCTGCTGGCCCAGGATCCGGGGACGACGGTCAGGTGGTCGCTGTCGACCGACGCCACCTCGAGCTGCGTCGCCAGGGCACCGCCGTTCCCGCCGTTCCCGAAGGTCAGCTCGAGCGCGAGGAGCTTGCCGTCCGGGCTGAACGCGCCGCTCGCCGCCGAGCTGAACGCGGGCAGCCGGATCTCGGTTTCGCTGGACCGCGTCTGGCGGGGTTCGGCCTGGCTGCCGGGCGCCAGGTGCAGCACCCGGACCACGCACCGGGTCACGCACGGCGGCG
Organism: Streptosporangiaceae bacterium; assembly: GCA_035532775.1. GTDB lineage: Bacteria > Actinomycetota > Actinomycetes > Streptosporangiales > Streptosporangiaceae > Chersky-822. Next base: position 27,228 of record DATKQH010000244.1, on the reverse strand, counting down.
CCCACGAGATCTCGTTCGCGCTCGCGGCGATCACTCCGCTGAAACTCTGGCTGACCTGCCCGAGCGTGGGGTTCCACAGCTTGTACGTCGGCGTTGCCCGCTGAACGGCCGGTACGAGCAGCAGCCCGCGGTCGGTCGCCGCGTCGATCGCGTACCCGGCAGGCAGCCTGAACCGCGGCCCGAGCGGGGCGCCGCTCGCGGTCACTTCCTGCGCCACTCCCACCGCGCTACCCAGGTCCGCATGGATGGGGTAGCTGGTAAGCCACAGCGCGCTCGCTGTAACAGCCGGCGCGACCTTCTCGGCGGCACCAACGGGGGTCGCCGACTGCGCGCGGTCGGCGAGGAAATAGACCGGCAGCGCCGGCCCGGCGCAGTCCGCGCAGCCGGCGGTGGCGGTGGCGGTGGCTGGAGCCTGCTGGACGGCCCAGCCGCCACGGACCCGGGTGAAGAGGTAACCCGGCCTGGCCCGTGGCAGTCCGGCTATGGCTTCGGTGCGGCCCGTGGCTGGCCACAGCCAGCTGGGCTGCGGGCCGCCGACGGGCAGCCTCAGGCTTGCGGCCCACGACGCGGTCGGCCCGGTGATCCCGTCCGGCCTGGCCGGATGGATGGCAGCGGGAGCCTGGTTGACCGGGGCAGGACTCGCTGCCGCTGCGTGGCGATGGTGGCGCGGCGCGCCGCCATGGGGCAGGTGCCGGACGATCAGGGCAGCCAGCACGACGACGATGACCGCCGCGATCGCCAGGCGCCGAGGCCAGGGCCGCGGTTCGTGGTCCTCGCCCTGGCTGATGATGTCATCGATGGCCGCACCGCCCAACCGTGCCGGTATCTGCACCCCACGATACGTCTGGCGTCGTGGCAGCGAGAATCCGAGATTGCCCGGCCGGATGGTTCACGTTAGCCTGCTCACCGTGCTCAGCCCGGACAAGCTGCAGGACTTCATCGCAACGCTCGCCACCGGCGGCGAGCCGGGGCTTGCTGTCGGCGTCTACGCGGACGGCCAGCTCGTCTCGTCCGCGACGGCGGGCTGCGCCGTACCCGAGCATGGCGTGCCGGTCACCGAGCACACCGCGTTCGACATCGCCTCGGTCAGCAAGCACCTCACCTCCGCCTGCCTGCTGCTGCTCGCCAGGGACAGCCTGGTCGACCTGGACGCCGATCTCCGGTACGCGCTGCCGGAGCTGCGGCTTACTCAGCCGGTGACGCTCCGGCAGTGCCTGACCCACACCGCCGGCCTGCGTGACTACTTCGCGCTGTGCGACATCGCCGGCCTGCCGGTGCTGGGTATCACCGAGGACAGGTTCGCGGACCTGATCACCGGCCAGGCCGAGCTCGACTTCCCGGCAGGCTCCGCTTTCTCGTACTCCAACACCGGCTACGCGCTCGCCGCCGTCCTCGTGCGCCGGGTCACCGGATCCGGGCTGGCGCTGTTCGCCCGCGAGCGGGTGCTCGGTCCGCTCGGCATGACCGCGACGCATTTCCGGGAGGATGTGTCGCTGCTCGTTCCCCGGCTCGCCGCCGGCTACGTGGCGGCACCTGCTGGCGGCGCTGGCCAGCAGCGTCCCGGGTTCCGGCGCTACGACGTGACCGAGGAGGTCGTCGGCGACGGCGCGATCGTGACCACGCTGGCCGACCTCGCCGCCTGGCACTCGTTCATGGCGACCGGCGCCGTGCTCGGCGCTGACATCCGCGACGCGCTGCTGGCCAGGCAGGTGCTCACCGACGGCACCCAGATCGGCTACGCCCTCGGCCTGGAGTCGATCGACGTCAGCGGCAACGTCGCCTGGTGGCACTCGGGTTCCTGGGCCGGGTACCGGGCGGCTGTGATCTACCTGCCCGGGCAGCGAGCCGGTGTCAGCGTGCTCGCCAACCGCAACGACCGCTACGCCTCGCACGTCGCGCTCGCCGTGGCCAGCGCGCTCGTCGCCGCCGGTGACCCGGCGGCGCATTATCAGGCGCTGGCCGGCATCCCGGCGCCCGCCGATCAGGCCGAGGCGCAGGCGCGCGGGATCGCGGGCCTGCGCCACGAGCCCGACCAGGACGTGTTCCTGCGGTTCGAGGCGGACGCGGGCCAGCTCGTCCTGCGCGAGCACGGCGACGAGCAAAGGTTCGTGCTGGCCACCGACGGCAGCTGGCACGGCATCGGACCGGCGGCGGGCGGAACGTACACGGCGGCCGGCGGCACGCTGATCGCGGGCTGGGGCCTGTCGGCCAGGCCGGAGGGCCGCTACCGGCGGGCGGAGCCCGCGCCGCACGGCCCCTCGTCGCTGCCCGTGCCGGCCGGGATTTTCCGCAACGAAGAACTGCGCGCTTATGCCGAGCTGACGGCCGGCGAGTCCGGCGCGCTCACGATCGTGATCGGCCTGGCCCCGCCGCGCCGGCTCAGGCCGGCCGGAGACGGCGTCTGGCGCAGTGCCGGCCGCAGCGAGGCTGGCGGCGCTTCAACAGCCGGTGTGTCACAGGGCGGTGTCTCTGACGGCGGTGTTTCAGAGGGCGGATCGCTGACGGTCCGGCTCACCGAGGACGCCTCGGCGCTGCTGGTCAGCGTGCCGGGCGCGCATCACGTCCGGTTCGACCGCGTTCCCGATGCTCCAGCCGACCGTGCGATCATGCGCGGTCTTCGCGGTGCCAGGTAGCCGGGAGGATCCTGGGTTGGCGCGGTACAGCAGGGACCAGGTGCTTGCCATGGCACCGGACGCTGCCGCCGCCAGGGCCGGGCCTGGGCCAGGCGGGTCCCGCCCGCTGGTCAGGCAGCGGCCACGACGAGCATGCTGTCTGGGGAGAATGCCGGGGCAGCGGCCAGCTGCCTTATCTGACGCAGGCCGCGCTGGACGACGCCGCAGCCAAGTGCTCGTGCCCGAGCCGGAAGTTTCCCTGCAAGCACGCCATCGGGCTGCTGCTTCGCTACGGCGGACGGCGCGGTGCCCGCCGCGACACCGCCGGACTGGGTCACGCAGTGGCTGGCCGCCCGCGCCGCACCGCCCGCCCGCCGCGGAACTCGTCGCCGCTGGCCTGAACCAGGACGATGATCAGACCAGGCTGCTGAACTACTCGGCCGCGCTGTCCCGGGCCCGCCGGGCCGGTTTCCGCCCGCCGGAAGCCGGCGCCCGGCCGGCGCCCGATCCCGCCGATGAGGACGGCAAGGCGCCGGCGTCCCTGGCCGCCGAGCGGCGGCTCGCGGAGCTGCTGCGGGCGGGCGAGCACGACCTGACCGCCGAGTGGCTTCGGCTGCTCGCCGCGCGCGATCCCGCGCGGCGCCCGCCCGATGTGCTGCTGCCCGCGCTGCTCACCGCGGCCGCCAGCCGCCCTCAGCTACGTTCCACTCTGCTGCCCGTGCTCGGCCCGCTGGCCGCCTGGCTGGCGCGCCGCAATGACGAGTGGGCCTGGGCGCGCGGCGCGGGCGGTCCCGATGTCGCCAGCGTCTGGGAGACCGGCGGCATCGACGACCGGCGGGCCCTTGCTCGCGAGGCTGCGGGCGGCTGACCCGGCGGCCGGCCGTAACCTCGTCGCCGCCGCCTGGGCCGGCGACCCGTACCGGGACCGCCGCGTTCGTGGCCCTGCTGGCCACCGGGCTGAGCCTGGACGACGAGCCGCTGGCCGAGCGGGCACTGGCCGACCGCCAGGTGGAGGTGCGGCGAGCCGGCGCCGACCTGCTTGCCCGGCTGCCTGGCTCGCGCTACTCACAGCGCGCCGCTGCCAGGGCCGCCGCGGTCGTGGGCGTCGAGCGTCAGCATCTGCGCCAGCGGCTGACGCTGACCGTGCCGCAGACGGCGACCCCGGACCTGCTGGCCGATGGTGTGGACGGCTCGCCGCCAGGCGGCGTCGGCGTGCAGGCGTGGCCGCTGCGGCAGATCGTCGCCGCCGCCCTGCGAGCTTCTGGGCCGGCCACACCGGGCTCCGGCCCGCTGACCTGCTTGCCCTGGCGGACCGCACCGACTGGTCAGGTCCGCTGCGAGGCGGCTGGACCAGCGCCGCGGCCAGGGACGCGGACCAGGACTGGCTGCTGGCGCTGCTCGACCAGCCGGCCGCCGAGGGCGGCAAGGCCCGCCAGGCCGCCGCTGGCGGGCAGCAGGTGGCGCAGGGCCTGCAGCTGCTCGCCGCGCTGCCCGCAGCCGCCCGGGAGGCCTGGCTGTGCGCGAATCCGGGCAGCCCGCTGTTCGGGCCTGCCCTGCATCAGCTGCCCCCGCCCGGGTCTGTGAGGCTGTCCGATCAGGTGCGTGCCGTGCTTGCCAGCCTCGCGCGCACGGACCCCGGGCACTCGCCTGGCTAAGCAGCCGCCGCTGGCCTCGGCCGCCGACGTACCGCTAGTGGCCGAGGAGCCCAGCGGTGGCGGCGATGCTCGCGAGCGACAGCGCTGTGGTTGTCAGCACGGCCCGGCTGGCGATCGCCTCGCCGACGCCGTACTGCTGGGCGAAGATGAACGCGTTCTGGACCGTGGGAAGTCCGGCGCAGACGACGACCGCGAGCAACTGGTCCGGCGGCAGGTGCAGCAGGACACCGGCGGCATAGGCGATAGCGGGCTGAGCCACGAGCTTCAGGACAGTAATGACCGAGATCTCCGCGCGTTCGGCGTCCAGCGCCGATCCCTGGCGCCAGGGCGAGGCGCCGAGTGCGACCAGTGCGGCCGGCACGGCGGCGGCCGACAGCCAGGTCAGCGGCGTCTGCACGACCGATGGCGCGCGGAAGCTGGCCGCGGGCGCGGCGATGCCAAGCGCCGAGGCCAGGATGACCGGGTTGCGGAAGGGCAAGGTGGCGATCCGCCGGAGCCGGACCCGGCCGGCCGCGTCCGCATGCCGGTCGAGCGTCACCAGGATGATCGGCGCGACCACCAGCACCTGGAGCAGCACCACCTCGACCAGGAACGAGACGTTGCCGAGCACCTGCGTCGCGACCGGGATCCCGAGATTCGCGGAGTTCACGTACCCGCTGGCCATGCCCCAGATCGCACGCTCACCTGGTTTGCGGTCGAAGAACCGGCCCGCGCCGTACCAGCCAGCGCCGGTTGCCAGAATGGTGCTCGATCCGAAGGCTGCCAGCCCGCGGCCGTCGAAGCCGGCCAGCGGAGTCCGGGCCAGCGTGACGAACAGGGCTGCGGGCATCGCGAGGTGAAAGACGAACCAGCCGAGCACCGTCGCGGCGCTGTCGCCGAGCAGCCGCCAGCGGCGTGCGACGTACCCGGCGGCAACCAGGAGCCAGATGGGCTCGAAGGCGCGCAGCATTCCCATCAGGTCATCGCCGCACCCAGGTCATCGCCGCACCCAGGTCATCGCCGCACCCAGGTCATCGCCGCACCCAGGTCATCGCCGCACCCAGAGCATCGCCGCACCCAGAGCATCGCCATCGCAGCATCGGCCAGCAGGCACGGCCATCAGGACATACAGATCAGGCACGACCCCGGCCGCCGCCGCTCGTTATGGCTCTGGCGGCGGCCGCTGGCCAGGCTGCGGCTGACGGTAACGGGGCCTTGTTTCTCGCTAATGAGGCTCTGAACGTCACTGACCCCCTGCGGCCAGGCTCTGGCGACGGGAGACCCATCGCCCGGTCTCTGCGCTGTTGATCTCATTCACCTTCCCGACGAGTCGCTTCTGCGCTTCCTCGTCGCGCTGGTCGGCGGGGAGTAGCCGGTAGTCGTGGACCGCGATCTGCAGCTCGGCCCATGCGCTGCCGAAGGCGAGCCAGTTCTCATGGGAGTCAAGCACCTTGTAAAGGCCGGCCAGAACGACGGTGCTGGCAGCCAGTATGGCGGTTACCGTGGCGCTCACCTTGAGGGCGGCTGTGACCGTCGTACTCGCCGTCGTCAGCAGAATCAGGATCTCGTTGGCCTGGTAGGTGCGGCGGGCCCGGTCGCGGTGGCGGGCGTACCAGCGGATCTGCTTGAGTGCCAGCGCGAGTGCCGGATCAGGTGCTTGCCAGGGATCTCCGTCCTCGCTCGCCTGCTTGGGTTTCGGCAAGGTCGTCCTCCTCCGCGCGTAAGGGCCATGATTCGGCCCTCGGAATTCCAGCCGAGGCTGCGGCTCACTCGCAATTATGGTCAGTTGATCTGCTCTCCGATCGTTTGCGCGGAATTGCCGCGGATCCGGCTGGCCGACGGCTGCGGCTGGCTGACGGCTGCGGCTGGCTAGCCGCTGACGACCGCTGCGGGCGGCGACACCGCGAGGCTGGATGCGTGCGTGATCCGGCGCTGCGGCCCGGATGCTGTGGCCGGATGCTGTGGCCGGATGCTGTGGTAGCCGAGGGAGTCCCGGGCTTCAGTGCGTCTGGTTTCGAACGAGGTAGCCAGTGATCTCGTCCGCACGTATGGATCGAACCTAGATTCGATCCATACGGTTGACTGTCAGTGGCACTCGCTAGGATGGTCGAAAGAAGTTCTTCGATGAGGAAGCTGGACCGGGACCAGGACAAGCCAGGTCAGCGGCAGAAAGTCAGGTCAGCGGCAGAAAGTCAGGTCAGCGGCCGAGAGGAGGAACCATGCCGGGAGCGGAAGACGAGCAGCAGGCCCAGCCCTCGCAGCCCCCGCAGCCAGCGCAGCCACTGCAACAGGCGGAGCCGCCGCAGCCGGCCCAGTCCCCGCAGCAGGCCCAGCCCTTGCGATCGGCCCACTCCTGGCGATCAGCCCAGCCCTTGCGATCGGCCCAGCCCCAGCAGCCGACCCTGGCCGACACCGCCCCGTCGGACACTGCCCGGTCGGACACTGCCCGGTCGGACACTGCCCTGGCCGACGCAGCTGCTGAGGGGTTGTCGTGGTCGTGGGAGCTTGACTTCAATGCGCTGCTGGCCGCACTGACCGAACCAGCGCAATGGAATCGCCCAGCCCAACGCGATCCTGCACCGTTCGCCTCGCCCGCCGATGGCAGAGACATCGACCGTGCCACCGGCGCGGCCTCTGCTGCTGCCGCCTCTGGCACCCCCCAGACTCCGGCCTCCGCCGCCACCCCGGCTCCCGCCTCTGGCACCGCCCCGGTACCCGCCGAAGGCACCGCCGCCGCTTCCACTTCCGCCGCCGCCTCCGTCCCGGCTCCCGCCTCCGCCGAAGACGTCGCCCCTCCTGGTGCCAACCCCTCGGCCACGCGCCCAGCCGAAGCTGATCCCGCCGAAGCTGATCCCGCCGAAGCTGATCCCGCCGAGACTGACCCGGTCGAGGCCGAATTCGCGGAGCTGCTGGAGGCCATGGAGCAGGGACATTCGCAGGTCGTTCCGCTGGCGATGGTGGCCGGGCGGGTTGCGGAGTCGCTGCCGACCGGCCCTGACCTGGCGGGATGGCTGGCGACCAGTCCTGTTGCCGAACTAGAGGACGGCGCGCTGGCCGGGATGGCGGCCTCCTACCGGCGACTGGCGTCCTGGGCACAGGCGGGGGAGCTGGCGGTAGTCGCGCAGCTGGCCTCGAGGTCCGCGGCCGCGGACAATAAGATCGGCGTCGATGAGCAGGGCCGCCCGGCCCGGATGCCGGAAGAGGCGTGCGCTCAGGTGTCGCTGGCGCTGACGATGTCCCAGGCCTCCGCGTCCTGGTGGAGCGATCTGGCCATGACGCTGACGTGGCGGCTGGCGGCAACTGGCGCTGCGTTGCGGGCCGGGCAGATCGATCTGGGGCGAGCGCGGCTGATCGCGGAGGCGACCGATGCGCTGGACGAGGAGATCGCGCGAGAAGTGGAAGCGCGTGTCCTTCCGTCTGCCGGGGACAAGACTACGTCCCAGCTGCGCGCGGCGCTGCGCCGTGCGGTGATCGCCGCTGACCCAAAGGGGGCAGAACGGCGGCGCGAAGAGGCAGAGCGGCGCGCGAAGGTCAGTCTGTACCCCGATCAGGACGGAACGGCGTCGCTGGCCGGGTACAGCCTGCCGAGCATCCGCGCGGCCGCCGCCATGGCCAGGATCACCGCGCTGGCAAAGGCACTGAAAGCCGCCGGAGCGGGCGGCGGCATCGACCTGCTACGCGCACACGTATTCCTCGGGCTGCTGCTCGGCACCCTGCCATACATCCCGCCAGCAGCGGACGGACCACCTGATTCACCGCCGGAGCCGCCGGACGAGCCTCCCGATGAGCCACTCGAGGAACCGCCTGGTGATCCGGGCGCGGAACAGCCCGCTGATCCGCGTTCGGGGGATTCACCTGCGGGCGGCCCACCTGCGGACGGCCCACCTGCGGACGGACCGTCTGCCTCCAGTGGCCGGCGTTGTGGCGACCCCTCCGAGGGCCGGCCGTCACCGAGACCGACCGCCGAGGATCCCAGTGATGCCGAAGCCCTCGATGACGCGAGCCCAGACGAGCCGCCGCAGTCACCGGAGAAGCGACCCCAGCCGGAAGAGCCACCCCAGCCGGAAGAGCCACCCCAGCCACCGGACGAGCCGCCGCAGTCGTCAGAAGAGCCGCCCGACCCGGAAGAACGGCCCCCGCCACCAGGAGAACCGCGCCGCCCGGAAGAACCGCCCCCGCCGCCAGAAGAGCCGGCGCAGGCAGACGACTGGACGGGTGATGCTGACGATGATCTGTGGCCGGGATCGAGGCCCCCGCCGACCTGGCCGGAGGTAATGGCGTTCCTGCCCCCTGGACCGCCAGCAATGGGAAACCTGTCACCGACTGGAGGCGGGCTGCTGGACTTGCATCTGCCGTGGTCGACACTGACCGGCGACTCGGCTGAGCCGGGCCACCTGAGCCGGATCGGCCCGATCACTCCGGCACAGGCCCGTTACCTAGCCGACCTGGCCGTTGATGACGCAGCCGTGCAGTGGCGGGTCATCGTGACCGACCCAGATGGTCAGGCCGTAGCAGTTACCCGAGTGCCCGCGGTTTCCGACGGACGCGACAGCCCGGTGGGCACGAGGTCGCATGATCGTGCTGGTTCCGATGCTCAGGTGGGGCTGGTCAGGCGCGTCACCCTGACAATCTCCCTGGATTACCTGAATTGTTCGCCGGCCAGGGATCTGCCAATGATCGGCAAACGTGCGCTCCGCGCCGCCAGCCTGGCGGCCGAGCGCGCGAGCCGGCAGGCCGAGGCCGACGCGGCAGCGGCGGACGGATGCGCGCACGAACAAGCCAGCCTGGCCTACCGGCCTCCGCCGCGGCTGCGGGAGTACGTCGTCGCGCGTGATGTGACCTGCCGATTCCCAACGTGCCGCCAGCCTGTCTGGCGATGCGATCTGGATCACTCGGTGCCGTACGACAAGGGCGGCAGAACCTGTTCGTGCAACCTCGGCGGCCTGTGCCGGTTCCACCACCAGGTCAAGCAGCATCGCCGCTGGCAGCTCAGCCAGCCGACGCCCGGCATCTTCACCTGGATAACTCCCGCAGGCCGCGCCTACCGCACCGAGCCCGACCGCCATGCCGCATAGCCGAAACCCGGAGGCGGAGAACTATGGGCTGGGATAACCCGCCGGTTCCGTGGCGGGAATTCGAACGGCGTCTGTCCTGGCGGCAAGGAGACAAGCCCGCCGAGATCAACGATGCCCCCGGCGAGGACGGCTCCGGGCGCGACGGCTCCGGGGGAGTCGATGCGGGCAATGACGACGACAGGAATCCGGATGCCCGACGGCTCCGACCGGTCACCCGGCTTCCGGTCGAGAGGCGCCGTCCGCCGGTTCCGTGGGCAGAGTTGCACTGCCATTCGTCGTACAGCTTCCTCGATGGTGCGTCCGCACCAGAGGATCTGATCGCTGAAGCTATCGCGCGCGAGCTGACCGCTATCGCCATAACTGATCACGACGGCATGTACGGGGTACCGCAGTTTGCCCAGGCAGCGGCTCGTCTCCGGAATGGGGGAATCTGGCCGAACGATGACGGGGCTGGACAGGGCGATGGCGGGGCCGAGCCGGACGGCGGGCCGGGGCCGGGCGGCGGGGCTGAGCCGGGTCTGGCGGTTGTTGGCCGCGGGGTAGCGACGGTGTTTGGCGCCGAGCTCAGCCTGGACATCCCAGGGAAACCCGCCCGCGCCGATTCCGCCAGGCGTCGGGTCAGCCGAACTGGCTTGCTGTCCGCGGGCGGGGGCAGGGGGCTGTCCGCGGGTGGGGGCGGGGGAACAGGACTGTCGGCGGGCGCGGGGCTGGTGGCGGCCGCAAGTGCGAGCGCGGGGCTGTCGGCGGCTGCAAGTGCGGGGCTGCCGGCGAGGGACAGTACAGAGCCGGGGGCCGGGACGCCGAGGGCTGGCATTCCTGATCCGGTCGGGCGGCATCTGCTCGTCCTGGCCCGTGATCCGGACGGCTACCGGCGGCTGTGCCAGGTGATCAGCGCCGCTCACCTGGCCGGAGGAGAGAAGGGCCGGCCGGTGTATGACCTGGCGGAACTGGCCCGGGCTCATGACGGGCACTGGGTCATCCTCACTGGCTGCCGCAAAGGCGCCGTCCCCGCGGCGCTGACCGGCGACTCGCGGGGCGCGCGGGTCGGCCGGGCCTCGCGGACACCGCGGGATCCGGTCGAGGCAGCGGCAGCGGAACTGCGGCTCCTTGCCGAGATGTTCGGCCGCGACAACGTGATGGTCGAGCTGATCAGCAATGACCTGCCAGGCGACGACGAGCGCAACGACGCGCTGTTCGAGCTGGCCCGGCGGGAGCGGCTCGGCGTGGTCGCCACGAACAACGTGCATTACGCGACACCCGCCGACGCGAAGCTGGCCCAGGTGCTCGCCGCGATCCGGGCCCGCAGCAGCCTGGACGACATGGACGGCTGGCTGGCCGCGTCGGGGACTGCCTACATCAGGTCCGGCGAGGAGATGGCCTACCGCCTCCGCCGTTACCCCGGGGTGCTCGAGCGGACGGTCGAACTTGCCGAGCAGTGCGCGTTCGACTTCAAGGTGATCGCGCCGAAGCTGCCTGACTTCCCGGTGCCGGGCACGCACACCGAGATGAGCTGGCTGCGCAGCCTCGTGGCGCAGAAGACCCCGGGCCGCTACGGACCGAGAGCCGAGGAACGCATCCCCGGCGCCCACGGCCAGATCGAGCACGAGCTCGATGTCATCGACCAGCTCGGATTCGCCGGCTACTTCCTGATCGTCCACGACATCGTGGAGTTCTGTAATAAGAACGGCATTCTCTGCCAGGGGCGCGGTTCAGCGGCCAACTCGGCGGTCTGCTATGCGCTCGGCATTACGAGTGTCGATCCCGTTATGCATGGGTTGCTGTTTGAGCGATTCCTTTCGGCTGGCCGGGACGGCCCGCCGGACATCGACCTGGATATCGAGCACCACAGACGCGAGGAGGTCATCCAGTACGTCTACGGCGCCTACGGCCGGGGCAAGGCGGCGCAGGTCGCCAACGTGATCGCCTACCGGCCGAGGATGGCGATCCGCGACGCGGGCCGGGCGCTCGGCTACTCGCCCGAGCAGCAGAACCAGTGGTCCAAGCAGGTCGGCCCGCGCTCTTATGCCGCGGGCCAGCCGGTACCGCCCGATGCCGGCGTCCCCGAGGCGATCATCGAGCTGGCTGAACGGATGCAGAAGCTCCCCCGCCACCTGGGCATTCACTCGGGCGGGATGGTGATCTGCGACCGGCCGGTCGGCGAGGTGTGCCCGGTCGAGTGGGCGCGGATGCCGAACCGCTCCGTGCTCCAGTGGGACAAGGACGACTGCGCGTACACGGGCCTGGTCAAGTTCGACCTGCTCGGCCTGGGCATGCTGACCGCGCTGCGGGACTGCTTCGAGCTCGTGGCGCAGCACCACGGCGTCCGCTGGGACCTGCACTCGATCCCGCAGGAGGACGCCGGGGTCTACGACATGCTGTGCGAGGCCGACACCGTCGGGGTGTTCCAGGTCGAGTCGCGGGCCCAGATGGCGACGCTGCCGCGACTGCGGCCGAGGGAGTTCTACGACCTCGTCGTGGAGGTCGCGCTGATCCGGCCCGGCCCGATCCAGGGCGGCTCGGTGCACCCCTACATGCGCCGCCGTCACGGCGACGAGCCGCCGTACCTGCCGCACGAATCGATGCGCCAGGCACTCGGCAAGACCCTCGGCGTGCCGCTGTTCCAGGAGCAGATGATGCAGATCGCAATCGACTGCGCCGGGTTCAGCCCGTCAGAGGCCGACCGGCTGCGCCAGGCGATGAGCTCCAAGCGCGCACCGGAACGGATCGAGGAACTGCGGGCCCGGCTGCTCGGCGGAATGGGCGAGCGGGGGATCTCCATGGAGATAGCCGAGGACATCTACGAGAAGATCCTGGCGTTCTCCAGTTACGGCTTTCCCGAGTCGCACGCGATCAGCTTCGCCTACCTGGTCTACGCCAGCGCCTGGCTGAAGTGCTACTACCCGGCGGCGTTCACCGCCGCGCTGCTCCGCGCCCAGCCGATGGGCTTCTACTCGCCGGCCAGCCTGATCAGCGATGTGCGCAGGCACGGGGTGCGGGTTCGCGGCGTCGACGTCAACGCCAGCGGCGTCCTGGCACTGCTCGAGAGCCCGGCCGGACCCGGTGAAACCCTCCAGCCCCCGGGTTATAACGGCTCGCGCCCGCCGGTCACCTGCACCAGGCCAGTGCCGTCCGGGGCTGGCAGGGCTGCGGACGGCGGGCCGCAGCGGGCCGCGCCAGTGCCGTCTGGGGGACATCCTGTCCCGGGCCAGCCCGCCATCAGGGTCGGCCTGTCCGAGGTGCGCAACCTCGGCAAGGACGCGGCCGCCGCCATCGCGGCCGGGCAGCCGTACGCCGATCTGGAGGACTTCGCCAGGCGGACCGCGCTGTCGGTTCCCGCCCTCGAGGCACTGGCCACGGCGGGAGCGTTCGGCTGCTTCGGGCTGTCGCGGCGCGAAGCGCTGTGGGCGGCCGGGGCCGCGGCCAGCCTTACTGGTGGTCAGCTACCGGGGACGACCATCGGCATGAAAGCCCCGCCGCTGGCGGCGATGACGCCGGCCGAAGTGACGTTCGCCGACATGTGGGCCACCGGAACCTACGGCGAGACCCATCCGATCGAGCACATCCGCGACGGTCTTGCCGAGCGCGGCGTCTCCCCGGCCGCGGACCTGAAACATGCCGTGGCGGGCTCCTCGGTGACCGTGGGCGGGCTGGTCACGCACCGGCAGCAGCCAGGGACCGCGCGCGGCGTGGTCTTCCTCAGCCTGGAAGACGAGACCGGGATGGCCAACATCATCTGCCCGCCGGACGTCTGGCAGCGGTACCGCAAGATCGGCGTGGAAGCCAGCGCGCTGCTGGTGTCGGGACGGGTGGAACGACTCGACGGGGCGGTCAGCCTGCTGGCGACCGGACTGCGCAAGCTCCGCGTTGTCGCCGCCGCCCGCAGCCGCGACTTCCGCTGACACTCGGCCCTCCCAGCGGACGTCATTCGCCTCTGCCGCCACCGCGAGGCGAGGAAAAGGCTGGCCTTATGACAACAAAAGACACCGGCAAGCGTCAATCACTGGACGTATTTAACACCTTCGGTGCCGATTTCGCGCTCATCGAGCACTGGAATGGCCACGCCTGGTCCCAGGTGCCTGCGCCGGTTCCTGCCGGGTCGGCCAGTTACCTGTTCGGGGTTACGACCTTCTCCGCGAGCAGTGCGGCTGCGGTGGGCTATTCCCAGAGCGGAACCGAGTCGACCCTCATCGAGCAGTGGACGGGGAAGAAGTGGGTCAGGGTGCCCGTCAGCTTCGCTCCGTTCGGCTCGACGCTGGACTACAGCTTCACCGCCGTCGCCGGGACGTCCTGCTCCGACGCCTGGGCAGTCGGGCAGGCTTTCGTCCCGACGCCGCTGTACAACGACAAGCGCCCGCTGGCGCTGCGCTGCTAGCGCCGTCTCCGGCTGGTGCCGCCGCTCCGAGGAATGACACGATGTCCTCGGAGGCAGCGGAGTCCTCGGAGGTGAGCTGGTGACGAAGACGTTTGGTGACGTGACAGCGTCGGTGAACGGCGAGCAGGTGGGGATCGCCGAGATCCGCCGTCCGCCGGACAACTTCTTCGACGCTGAGCTCATCGGCTCGCTGGCCGATTCGTTCGAATGGCTCGACGAGCACGGAACCCGGGCGATCGTGTTGTGCTCGGAGGGGAAGCACTTCTGCGCCGGGGCGGATTTCACCGGCAGGTCCGAGCATGCCCGGCGGATCGGCGCCGCCGGCGGGGCCAGCGAGCTCTACGACCAGGCGCTCCGGCTCTTCGAGGCACCGGTACCCGTCATCGCCGCCGTGCAGGGCGCGGCCGTCGGCGGCGGCCTCGGCCTGGCCTGCGCGGCCGACTTCCGGGTCGCGAGCCCGCGATCGAGGTTCAGCGCGAACTTCGCCAGGATCGGCCTGCACCAGGGGTTCGCCCTGAGCGCGACGCTGCCGGCGATCATCGGTCAGCAGCGGGCGACCGATCTGCTCTGCACCGGGCGGCGGGTGGGCGGCGAGGAGGCCGCGCGGCTGGGCCTGGCGGACCGGCTGGCCGAGGACGACTCCGCGTTGCGCGGCGCCGCGGTGGAATACGCCACGGAGATCGCGTCGGCCGCGCCGCTCGCGGTGCGCTCGATCCGGGCCACCATGCGCGCCGGCCTAGCCGACCTGGCCCGCGCGGCCATGGAGCGCGAGCTGGCCGAGCAGCAGAAGCTGTGGCCGACCGAGGATTTCGCCGAGGGCGTCCGTGCCGCGGCGGAGCGCCGCGCCGCCAGGTTCACGGGCCGATGAGCGCGGGCTCCGCGGACGAGTCTGACATTCCAGGCGCCGCCGCGATCCGGGCCGAACTGCGGCAGTGGATCGCCGAGCACTGGGATCCGGGGCTCAGCCTGGCCCGGTGGCGGACTCAGCTCGCCGACTCGGGCTGGGCCCGCCCGACCTGGCCGCGCGAGTGGTGCGGCCGCTCGCTGCCCGCCGGACTGGGCCGGGTGGCAGCCGCCGAACTCAAGCGAGCCGTTGTGCCGGGGCCGCCGGAGGGACTTGGCATGATGCTGGTCGCGCCGGTCCTCGTGGAGCACGGCAGCGACGACCTCAAGCGCCGGTTCATCCGGTCCACCGTGACCGGCGAGATCGCCTGGTGCCAGCTGTTCAGCGAGCCTGGCGCGGGGTCGGATCTGGCCGGGCTCACGACCAGGGCGGAGCCGGACGGGGACGGCTGGCTGGTGACCGGGCAGAAGGTCTGGTCGACCGGGGCGGCGACGGCCGACTTCGGCCTGCTGCTCGCCCGCACGGACTGGGACGTGCCTAAGCACCGGGGGATCACCGCGTTCGTCCTGCCCATGCGCCAGCCAGGCGTGCACGTGCGGCCGCTGCGGCAGATGAACGGGCACAGCTCGTTCAACGAGGTGTTCTTCGACGCGGCCGCGGTTCCGCCCGGCCACGTGATCGGCGAGCCCGGCGGCGGCTGGACGGTGGCCCGCGCCACGCTCGCCCACGAGCGCAGGCTCGCGTCTTTCCCGGCGCCGCCCGCGACAGCGACCGGCCTGGCGTGGCGAGAGGCGATCGCCGAGCGGACTGCCGCCGCGGAGCCGCACAAGTGGTACGCGCAGCGGGCCGGCCGTCCTGACCTGGCGATCCCGCAGGCTAGATCCGCGGGCCGGTCCGCCGACCCGATCGTGCGGCAGGAGATCGCCAGGCTGATCGAGTTCAGCTGGTCCGCGCGATGGATGGCCGACCGGGTGGCAGCGGCCAGGGCCACGGGCCAGCCGCCTGGCCCGGAGGGCTCGCTCGGCAAGCTGGCCAGCAGCCGGATCGCTCAGCAGGCCGCGCGGGTGCACACGCTGATCGCCGGGACGTCAGCGATGCTCGCCGGACCCGGTTCGCCGCTCGGCGGGATCGTCGCGGCGATCCTGGTCTCGGTGCCGGGCATCTCGATCGCGGGCGGGACGGACGAGATTCAGCGCACGATCATCGCCGAACGGGTTCTCGGCCTGCCCCGCGAGCCCGATGCGAGCAAGGACCTGCCGTTCCGCCAGGTACGAGCTGGCTAGAGACGGTGCTGGCTAGAGACGGTGCTGCTAGAGACGGTGCTGGCTAGAGACGGGGGTGCAGCCTGATGGCTCATCTGGAGCGCGGCGGCGTCCGCATCAGTTACGAGGTATTCCGCGGGGATAGCAATGACGACAACCTCCCGCTGCTGCTCACTCACGGCTACGGCGCCTCGGCGCAGATGTGGGACCCCAATGTCGGGACGCTCGCCGCGTCAAGGCCGGTCATCACCTGGGACCTGCGCGGCCACGGCCGCAGCGGCTGCCCGGCGGATCAGGCCGAGTACACCCAGGCGGCCAGCGTGGACGACATGGCCGCCGTGCTTGACGCGGCCGGGGCGTCCCGGGCCGTGCTCGGCGGGCTGTCGCTCGGCGGGTACCTGTCGCTAGCGTTCTGGCTCGCCTACCCGGCGCGAGTGGCCGCTCTGGTGCTGTGCGACACGGGTCCTGGCTTCCGCCGCGACGAGGCCAGGCAGCGGTGGAATGACCGGGCCATAGCCACCGCCGCCCGGCTGGAGCGGGACGGCCTGCCGGCCCTGGGAGACGGACCGCGCCCGCCGGACGCGGCGCAGTGGTCGCCGCACGGCCTAGCGCTCGCTGCCCGTGGCATGCTCACCCAGCACGACGCGCGGGTAATCGAGTCGCTGCCGTCGATCGATGTTCCCGCGCTCGTGCTGGTCGGTGCGGACGACAAGCCGTTCCTCGGTGCCGCCGAGTACGTGGCCGCGAAGATTCCGCAGGCACGTCTGGTCGTGATTCCCAAGGCCGGGCACATGGCCAGCGCCGACCAGCCCGAGCTGTTCAATCGGCATGTGCTCGCGTTCCTCGGCCGGACTGGCCAGCCAGCGGGCCGGTAACCCCGAGCCTGGACCGGGCGACCAGCTCCTGCAGGGCTGCGACGTGCTGCTCGAAGGCCTGCCGGCCGGCCCGGCTAAGCCTGGCCGACGTACGCGGCCGCTTGCCGACGAACCCCTTGCGGATCTCGACGTAGCCCGCGCCCTCCAGCGTGGTCAGCTGCTTCGACAGGGCCGAGTCCGACAGGTCGAGTTCATCGCGGATGAACTTGAAGTCCGCCCACTCCGCCGCGGCGAGCAGCGAGACGATCGCCAGCCGGGTCGGCGCGTGGATCAGCTCCTCGAACCGGGCGGCCGTCATGATCCGGCACCCGCGCGGTGACCGAGCATGATCTGACGCAGGCGGCGCATCAGCAGCGGGCCGCCGATGACCAGGGCCGCCGCGCCGACGACCGTGGCGATCGTCGCCGGAGCGTGCGAGCCGAGCGCGCGCAGGCCGAACCCCACGCCAAGCGTCAGCGCCATGACGAGGCCGACCAGGCCGACGATCGCGACGGCACCCCGGCCACCGAGCAGTTCGGCGTCGCGAACGCGGACGTGGCGGTAAGCGCCGAAGATCATTCCGCCGGTCAGCGTCACGATCGCGATCACGGCGACCGGGATGGCCACGGCCAGGACGACGGTGTGCCGGTAGTCGACCGCCGCGCCGATGACGATCATCGCAGCACCGACGGCCCACCAGTACCAGCGGGGGACGAGGACCGCCTCGATCACCTGGCTCTGCCGGCGGCCGATCTCGGCAGGGCGCTGGCCGCGCTGTCGGGCTGCTGTGCAGCAGTCACGGGAACCTCCTGTGGGGCAAGTATTTGCCTAACCGGAAAGCACACGACAACTTTCCAGTTAGGCAAGTACTTTCCGAAGGTCTCCTCAAACCTTGGCGACGATCTCCACGAGATTCCCGTCCGGATCGCGCAGCAGGGCATTCCGGTTGTTGTTGCCGGTGTTGTGAGGCGGCTGAAGCACCGGTACCCCCGCGGCCACCAGTTCCTCGCAGGCGTTGTCGACGTTGTCGGTCCACACCACCAGGACCATGGCCGGGCTGCCGGGTGCGGCCTTAACGCCGTGCACCCTCCTGGCTGCCTCGACTGTGCCGAGGCCGACGGTGAACCCGTTCAGCTGGAGTTCGACATGCTCGGGGGTGCCCTCGGCTGGAGTGCGGAACGTCTCGGCGAAGCCCAGAAGATCGCGGTAGAAGTGCAGCCCAGCTTCGATGTCGCGGGTGTAGAGGTTGACCAGAGCCGTGACAAACATGTTCAGTACTATAACGCGCATTCAGTGGGAGCTAGCCTCGCCTGGTGAGCGCAGGACCCCGGCCCGCGCCAGCGCGGTGATCTGCTCCTGCGTCAGGCCGGCCTCGGCCAGCACTTCGTAGGTATGCTGCCCGACCAGCGGGGCGGGACGGCGCACCGATGCCGGGGTAGCGGAGAACCGAGTCGGCGGCGGGATGAGCTTGTAGGTGCCGGCGTGCGGATGCTCGGCTTCCGGCAGCGACTCGATCACCTCGTCGAGACTGGCCGCTGGTGCCGCCGGGATTCCGTGCTCGGAGCAGAACGCGAGCCATTCCGCGGTCGTCCTGGTCGCCAGTACCCGGCTGAGCGTGGCATAGCCGAAGCCGGGTTCGCGCCACAGGCTGCGGCTGCTCAGCCGCGGATCGCCGACCAGGTCATCGAGGCCCGCGGCTCGCACCAGCGCGTTCCACTGCTCGTCGCGGTGCGGCTGCAGCGCGATCCAGCCGTCCTTGGTAGCCGCCGTGGAGCGCAGCGGGGTGAGGATCCTCGGGTATCCGGCCGGACCGCGGGGCGGGCGGCTCATCGCCGAGCCGCCATGCTCCACCAGGGTGAACGCGCGCATCGCGTCGATCATGGGCACCTCGACGCGCTGTCCCTGCCCGGTTCGCTCCCGGTGGAACAGGGCCGCGATGACGGCGTAGGCGATGACCAGCCCGCACACCTTGTCGGCGAGCAGCATCGGCACGAGGGCGGGCGGCAGGCCGGCGCGCTGCATGAGGTCTCATTCTGCCCGTAACACGCCGCCACTCTGCCGGGCCGGCACAACCACTAGGCGGGCCGGCACAACCACTAGGTTTGAGTCACTGCTGATCCTGCGTAACCGCTGGATCCTGCGTCACTGCTGATACTTCGGAGGGGACTAGCGATGGGACACATCGAGCCGACGCACAAGACCGCCCTGTGGAACCCGTTTGCGAATATGGCGACGCTCGCGGGCAAGGCGATCACGATCGTGCGCGGCGAGGGGTCCACCGTCTACGACGCCGACGGGCGCGCGTACCTCGACGCGCTGGCCAGCCTCTGGTACTGCAACGTCGGCTACGGCCGCACCGAGCTTGCGGACGCTGCGGCCGCGCAGATGCGCGAGATCGCTGGCTTCCAGACCTTCGAGTACTACACCAACCCTCCGGCCGAGGCGCTCTGCCGCCGGATCGCGGAGCTGGCGCCCGTGCCAGAAGCGAAGGTCTTCCTGACCCCGGGCGGTGGCTCGGACGCGGTGGACACGGCCGGCAAGCTGGCCAGGGCGTACTGGCGGGCGGTGGGCGAGCCGACCAGGCAGGTCATCATCTCGCGCTCGCACGCCTATCACGGGATGAACGCCTACGGCACCTCGCTCGGCGGCATCCCGCTGCTGACCGAGCCGTTCGCGCCGCTGGTCGGCCAGGTGGAGCAGGTGCCGTGGGACGACCCGGCGGCGCTGGAGAAGACCATCGAGCTGCTGGGCGACAGCCGGGTGGCCGCGTTCTTCTGCGAGCCGGTGATCGGGGCTGGCGGTGTCTACCCGCCGCCCGAGGGCTACCTGTCAGCGGTCCGCGAGATCTGCCGGCGGCACGACGTGCTGTTCGTGGCCGACGAGGTGATCACCGGCTACGGCCGGGTCGGCGAGTGGTTCGCCAGCGGCCGGTTCGACCTCGACCCCGACCTGATCACGACCGCGAAGGGCCTGAGCTCGGGCTACCTGCCGATCGGCGCCGTAATCGCGGGGCCGAAGGTGGTGGAGCCGTTCTGGCGGGCCGGGTCGACCGAGGTGTTCCGGCACGGCTACACCTACTCGGGCCATCCCGCGGCGGCGGCGGTCGCCCTGGCCAACCTCGAGCTGATCGAGCGCGAGCAGCTGGTCAGCCGGGTCGCCGAACTCGAGCCGGTGCTCGCCAGGGTGCTGGCACCGCTGGCCGAGCACGACCTGGTCAGCACAGTCAGGTCGGGCACCGGCCTGCTAGCCGCCGTCGAGATCGCCGAGGACGCACGGACCGCCGACCCGATGATCGGCCAGCGGCTGGTGGCCGCCGTCCGCGACCGCGGCGTGATCACCCGGCTGCTGCGCGGCGTCGCCCTCCAGATCTCGCCGCCCTTCGTGATCACCGAGGACGAGCTCGCCCGGATCGCCGAGACCTTCGCCGGCGCCCTGGACGATGTCGCCCGCGCGGCCGGCCGCGGCCAGGAACGATGAGCCGTCACTCATGATCATCGATTTGTGGCACCAGATCTCCGCGGGGATGGTCACCTGCCCGGGTCTCGCCGCGCCCGAGCTGCGGACGGTGGTCAGCCGCGAGGAGTCGGCGGCGCGGCCGGGAAGCGGCGCGTCGTTCGAGATCGAGTCGCTGACCGTGGCCGGCAACACCGGTACCTACCTCGACGCGCCGTATCACTTCCACGCCGACCAGGCGGACCTCGCGGCGCTGCCGCTGAGCCGGCTGGCCGTCGCCGTGGCCGGCGCATGAGCGGCCAGCCGGCGCCGCTCCGGTTCGGCCTGGCCGGCACGGGGCACTGGGCCAGCATCGTGCACGCCCCGGCCCTGGCAGCTACGGAGGGCATCGAGCTTGCCGCGGTCTGGGGACGCAACCAGGCGGCAGGCCGAGCTCGCGACCAGGGCAGTCGCCGCGGGCAGGCACCTGCTGCTCGAGAAGCCGATCGCGACGTCCGAGCCGGCCGCGGAGGCCCTGACCCGGGCCGTGGCGGACGCGGGGGTCGCGTCGGTCGTGTTCTTCACGGCGCGGTTCCAGCCCGACGTGCGGGCCTGGCTCGCGGAGGTGGCGCAGGAACGGTGGGCCGGCGGAACCGCCGCCTGGCTCGGCCCGGCCCTGGCCGAGGGTAACCCAGGGGTCCGAGGGCTTCCTGTGGGGCGAGGCGGGCTGGTCCCGGGTGCCGGGGGAGACCGGCCGGCCCGTGGACGCGCTGCGGCTCGCCCCGCGCGCGCGCCGCGCGCGCGGCGAACATCAGGTCGGGCCGGACGGACCCGCCCGCCTCGGCTACTGGTGCGTGACCGTCGCGCCTGGCGGCAGCTGGAAGGCGGACGCGGGCGGCGACGCCGTGTATTTCGTGATCTCGAAGCTCGTCGACTGCGCCGCGACCTTGACGTAACCGAGGATGCCCTGGCTGGTGGTGCAGATCGTGCTCGTGCCCTCGCCCTTCGCGAACAGGTCCACGCAGTTCATGCTGAAGCCGTTCACCGTCTTGTTCGACGTAGTCACCTTGTCCCCGGCCAGCCCGGCGCCAACAGACAGGACGGTCAGGAACGTGGCCCAGTGCTCAGGGGTGTAGATGGCGAAGAGCTGGTTCTGGGAGACGGCGCTCGCCTTGCCGAGCTTCTCGCAGCTCCACTGGGCGCCCTGCGAGGCCTGCGAGCACGAGTACTCGCCGGAGGAGTTGGCGATCAGGTTGGTGGCGCTGGTGGCGCTGCCGCTGGCGGTCTCGGAGAACGCGATGTCCTTCGGCGGCTGAACCGAGTAGACGATCGTGGTCGGCGAGCCGCCCGTGGTCTGGTAAGTGGCCTGGAACGGAATGGCCTTGCTGTTCTTCAGGCCTTCGGTGAACGACTTGATCGTGGCCCTGTTGTTGTCCACGGTGTGCCGGATGTTGTTGATCTTCTGCACGACCGAGCAGCTGGCCGAGCCGGCGCCGATCAGGATGATGGCACCGGCAGCCGCTGCGATCCTGGCGGAGCCGCGACGGCTGGCGGCGGTAACGGCTCGGGGCAGAACAGCTGACATCGTGCGGGCCTCCTGTGCCTAGGCTGCCGAGGATACGGGGTTCGGCGGCGCATAGGGGACCTAATCCCGCACCGGGCCGGTCAGCGGAGCAGCCTCGGTATGAAAACGGCAATGGCGACACCAATGGCCGCGATCGAGGCGATCAGCACCGCCCCGGCCGCCCCGTCCTTCGCGATCTTCGCCAGCGGGTGGAACTGCTGCGTCTGCAGGTCGATCATCGCCTCGATGACCGTGTTGAAGATCTCCGCGACCAGCACCATCCCGATCGCCAGCGTGACGCACGCCCACTGCACCGCGCTGATCCGCAGCACGGCCCCCACGATCACGGCGGCGATGGCAGCAGCGAGGTGCACGCGCATGTTCCGCTGCGTCCGGACGGCGTGCCAGACGCCCTGACCGGCGAAGGTGAAGCTGCGCAGGAAGGCCGAGACCTGCCCCCGCCGGGGGCGGCCTGACCTGGGACCGGACGGCTGGCTCACCCGGATCACCCTATGCCTGGGGGTCGTAGTAGTGCTCGTACTGCCAGACTCCGTCCCTGATCAGAGCCTCGTCGGTGAGCAGGCCGAACCGGCCGGGCCCGAGCGCCGCCGCCGCAGCTGGCGTCCCCGCGAGCCACTGCGCCAGAGCCTCGCCCAGGGCCAGCGAGGACGAGAACCCGGACCCGTTGCAGCCGCTGGCAACCCACAGTCCGGGCACGTCAGGCACGGGGCCGAGCACGAACCGCCCGTCCGGGCTCATCGTGAACATGCCGCCGCGATGCTCGGCCACTGGCAGTGCGCTGGCGGGCACCTCGCGCCGGACGAGGCCGGCCAGCGTGGCGAGCACGCCGAGGTCGAGGGGCATGTCGTCGGTGGACGGCGGCGGAGCGGCGACGTCCAGCGGCAGCGGGTCAGCCTCGAATCCGCCCACCATCAGCCCGCCCCTGGCCGGCCTTAGGTAGACCGCCGCGTCGACGACCCGCACGATCGGATCGGCCGGGTCGACCTGACCCGCAGGCTCGGTGATCGCGAGCTGGTGCCGGACCGGCGCGACGGCCACGGTCCCGCCGGCCAGCGCGGCTACCTGCCTGGTCCAGGCGCCGGCCGCGTCCACGACGACGGGCGCGGTGATCGAGCGCCGCGTGGTCTCGACGCCAGCGACGCGGCCGTGCGACAGCGTGATCGCGGTGACCTCCTCCCGCTCGAGCACCTCGGCTCCGTGCAGCCGGCCCGCCGCCACGTACGCCCGCACCAGGTCGGCTGGCTCGTCGATGTAGATGTCTTCCGGGCACCACAGGGCGAACTCCGCGCCTGTTGCCCGGTAGTAGCAGACGTTCGCGCTGACCTCGTCAGCGGTCGCGGGACGGAGGTCGACGCCCCAGCCGCGGGACTGGCGCTCCTCGGTCCGCAGGTAAGCCGTGTGGGCGTCGGTCCTGGCGATCAGGTAGCTGCCCGACCTGGTGACGTCGAGCGGGACGCCTGCCCAGTCGCCGAACGTGAGCGCCTTGGCGATGCTGCGCCTGGCCAGGCCGGTCCGCAGGCTGTCGGCCTGCACCGACTTGAACAGGCCTGCCGCGCGGCCGGACGCCTGTGAGCCCGCGGTGTCCCGGTCGACCACGACGACCGGGACGCCGATGATCGCGCAGTGCAGTGCCGTGCTGAGACCGAGCGCACCAGCGCCGATCACCACGATGTCCGTGTTCATGCCGCTAGTGTGCCTGACCAGCCGCGCCGGGCAGAATAGCCGAGGGCGGCTGGAGCTAGCTGCGTGGAGTACGCCGCCGTCTCCAGCGACTCCGACGGACCCCCGCGAGCCGACCGGTAGGGCGATCCCTGGTCGCTGACGTGCGACGGTCGACCGGACCGACCCAGCCGAGCCCGCGCCGTATCTGCGCGAGCACTCCTGACCGGAAACATATGGGTGACGGTACGCAGGGCTCAGCCACCTGGGGCGGGTTGCCAGGCACGGCGGGTGAGTTGCACGGATTCGGCTGGGCGGGGGATGCTCCTGGTGTTGCGGTCGCGCGGTCAGGCTGGACCGTCAGGCGGCGGGGGCGAGGGTGACTTTCATGCCGGGGTTGAGGCGTTCCAGATCGCGGATCTTGTTGCGGGTCTGGCGGCCGGCGTCGATGCGGTCATAGTAGTCCGGGCCGAGCTCGGTGAACCGGACGTGCGGGTCGGTGATGATCATCCAGGCCATCTCGCAGATGGCGTGCACGCAGCGACAATACCCAGCCCGCATGATCGTCCCCGGCGCCAGACTAGCTACCGGGCACGCAGACCCAGGGATAAAACGGCGACGCGGGCAGCACACCCCGCCAGCCTGCCGCACCCGGCCGCCAGGCGCGCGCCACACCAGCGAACCCGGCCCAGCCCGGCACCCTGAAGGCGACGAGCGGCGGCGGCACGCCAGCGGTCAGTTTCGTGGCCACCTCACGCCACCAAGGCCCGAGGACTAGCTAGGAACTCGCGACGGGCCCAGCGAGGTAGACGCGACCGATTCCCGGCCGGTAGCCGAAGCGGGCGTTCAGCCGCCTGATCGGCTCGTTCCGCTCCTCGTTGCGGGTGTGCAGCTCGGTGTAGCCGCTGGCGAGCGCCCAGTTGATCTGCGCCGCCTTCAGCGCCCGCGCGACGCCGCGGCCACGCCAGGCTCTCTTGACAGCGGACAGATCGTGGTGGGCGATCGTCGGCTGGGCCTGCGTCAGCGAGAACTTCGCGTAGCCGATGACCTCCTGGCCCGCGAGCGCTACGAAGGTGGCCTCGGGACGGTCGCCTGAGCCCTGCATGTCATGCGCCAGCCAGTCGTCGAACGGCTCGATCTCGTCGTCCTCGAAGCCGGGGATATCCGGTTCCGCCTCGACCGCGACCTCGTACATGCCGCGGGCGAGTTCCGGGCGCTCCGCCCAGGTGACGATCTCGATGCCGTCCGGTGGCTCGACCGCGGGCGGCTCGATCTCGGCGAGGTGCAGGACGACGCCCACCTCGCGCCGTTCCTCGACGAAACCGCGCCGTCCGGCGAAGGCCAGGCTCTCCGGATCGTTGTCGAGCACAGCGACCTCGAGGACGCTCAGGCCTCGCTCGGCGGCCCAGGCGGAGATCGCCTCGTAGATGGCGGAGCCGGCACCATGCCGACGCTGCCCGGCCAGCACGGTGACGATCGTGAAGACGCGATCGGCGCGCTGCGGCGCGATCACGCTCACGGCGGAGCCGACGGCAGCGCCGTCTAGCCACGCCAGGTGGCTGACATAGTCGCGGACGCTGGCCTGGTACGAGCGCACGTCGTCGATCGTCAGCGGGTCGTGCGGCCAGACGGCGTCGTAGATGTCGAGGCTGACCTGCTCGTCCCGCTCGTCTGCGCAGGCGGTGACCGTGAGCACGCGGCTACAGTACGCGTGGCCCGCGGTGGCGCGCCACCGCTTATCCCCCTAGGCCGGATCGCCTGACGGGGCCTCCAGCAGTGCCCTCAGGGCTGGAACGCGGTTCGCGACGAGCCGCCAGCCGAGCAGGAAGAGGCCGAGGAAGGCCAGCGCCACTGCGATGAACGCGGCAGCGGTGCCCTGGCCGGCGACGACCCGCAAGATCATTCCGACGGCAACGGTGCTCAGCCAGACCCCGACGCCCGTCGGGAGCAGGGCGGCAGGCCGGCGCCAGCCCCTGGTGACGATCTCGCCGCCGGCCAGGCCGGTCAGGAACGGCCAGGCGGTGCTGGCCAGGCCGGCCAGGCTGCCGCCGTCGTGGTGGCTGGCCCGGCCGATGAGCACGAACGCGAGGACCAGGCAGGCGTCAATCCCGATGCCCAGCACTCTTCGCATCCGCCAAGGCTACTAGCAGCAGGCGCGTGAGCGTGCGCAGCAGGCTGCCCCCGGGGTAGCTGGCGAGCAGGCGGGCGAGGAAGCCGGCTCCGACCGTCACAGTCCAGGTGAAGGCGGCCGATCCGGTGGCGCCCGTGGGGTCGGTCGCGGTCACGTTCACGCTGTAGATGCCGACCCTCGTCGGCCTGCCGGTGATGCTGCCGGTCGAGCCGCTGATCGTCAGGCCGGCGGGCAGGCCAGTGGCCGCGAAGCTCAGGGACTGCCCGGCAGCGGAGTCGGCCGCCCGGATGGACAGGCTGACCAGGCCACCCCTAGCGGTGCGCTGGCCGCCCGGGCTGGTGACGCTGACCGTGTTCTTGCCGCCTCCTCCGCCCCGGACGATAGCGTGACTGAACTCGCAGGTGCCCGCGCTCGTGCCGGTTCCGTTGACCCACAGGGACTGCATCGCGAAGCTGCCGGTCGGCAGGCTCAGGTCGGCGGATTTTGCGCCAGGGCCTGAATTCCACTCGCACAGGTCGGCCGCCTCGTTGCCGGCCGCGTCCGTCCAGCCCCCTGCCGGGTCCTGGTCGGTGATCGTCTCGGCGTACTCGTGGCCGCCGACGATGGACACGCCGTCCAGCTGCCCGGCCCGTCCCGAGCTGACGAAGTTCTGGCCGCATGCCCGCCCGGCATCGGTGACGTACGGCAGGTTCGAGAAGGCGATGTGACCGTAGGGCGAGGCGACCGGGCCGCCGGGCAGCGTAGCGTCGCCGTTCCAGTCGTGCCAGCCGCAGAAGTTGCCGGACGCCGTATTGAATCCGTCCGGGTGCGTCCTGGTCGGGGACAGGATCAGGTACTGAGCGTTCCGGTTCGAGGCCGCCGTCTCGTTGCCGAAATGGGCCGCAGCCCGGACAGCCTCGGCACCGATCTGATGTCCGCTGGCCTGGTTCGGCTCGGCGCTGCTCTCATCTGCCCAGACGCCGGCCAGCGCGCCGCCAGTGGGATAGGCCACGTGCTGCATGTTGGAGGCCGGGCAGGAGGTGGCGCCGGCGGCCACGCCCTGGCAGTACTGCGTCGCGACTCCCGACCAGGTCTCCCCGCCCGTGCCCAGGCCCTTGAGCAGTTGCTGCAAGTACGGCGCCGTACCGGACGGGTCGCCGGACAGGGTCAGGTTGCCACCGGAGTCCGTGGCCCTGGTACCCCACTGGGAGCCCCAGAAGACCAGGTAGACCTTCTCGTGCCCGGTGGTGACGCCGATCCCGTCGGTTCCGCCGCCGTAACGCAGCTGCGTGCCGACGATGACCCGGGCGCCGGTGGAGTGCCGGCCCGTCCACGCCCGCATCCGGCCAAGCCGGCCGATGACCGGAACGACGCCCTGCCGGTAGGCATGCCGGTAAGCCGGCGAGAACGGATCGCTCCGGCCGTGTCCTGCCCGGTGACCCGGGTGCCGGGAAGCGGCGGGCCGCGCGGCTGCGCTGCCGGCAGCGGCCGGGACGGCGCTGGCCGGGAGACTTCCGTTAAGCGCCATCATTCCTGCGGCCACTGCGGTCGCCGTGGCCAGCGCGGCTCTGGCGGCCGGCCGGGTCCGGTGCCCGGACGGTCGGATGGCAGAGCGGACGGGGGGCAGGGGCATGACGGTTCCTCGGCGGTTATCTGCTGACCTGGTGCGATTTTGATTTCGGTGCCAAAGCAATTGCCTGGTCGAGCATAGCTAGTTGACAATAGAGATCCATCGCAATTACTAATTCCCGCGCCCGTTATTGCTGTCACATTGGCGCGAAGTACCGAG
>DATKQH010000243.1:0-10410 GCA_035532775.1 Streptosporangiaceae bacterium | reverse complement strand
TATCCTCCCGCGCCGCCGCCCACAGGCGCATCACCCGGCCGCAGGGCTGACGTCCCCGCCGTGGTCTTGTCCGATCTGGTGAGTGCCTTCACGCTCCCGCCAGTGTCATTCATCCGCTCGACGAACGGGCGGAGCGGTGTGAAGCGGATGGCGCTCAGCGAGCACGGATCGATCTGGATCCGCTGGTACAAATCGAGGTGCAGGCCAAGGCTATCGGCCAGGATGGCCTTGATCACGTCGGCATGCGAGCAGATCAGGTAAACAGCCTCAGGGCCGAGCCTGGCGTTCCAGTCCCTGATCGCGCTGACGGCCCGGCGCTCCATGTCCGGCAGCGCCTCGCCGCCCGGTCCGGGGAAGGTCACCGCGCTCGGATGTGCCTGGACAACCCGCCAGAGCGGCTCGCGGGAGAGCTTGCGCAGGGACTGCCCCGTCCAGTCGCCGTAGCCGACCTCGATCAGCCGGTCTTCGGTCGTCACCTCGGCGGCGGGTGACTGCTGCTCGGCGATGGCGGCCGCTGTCTGGGCACACCGCTCGAGGGGGCTCGAGATGATGGCGTCGAGCCGGACCTGGGCAAGCCGTTTCGCGACCGCGGCAGCCTGCGCACGGCCTCTGTCGTCGAGCGGGATTCCCGGCGTCCGGCCGGACAGCGCCGTGCCGGTCGCCGCCGTGAGGCCGTGCCGCACCACCAGGACCAGGGTCACGCACTGACTCTACGGTGTGCGGAGGGCAGGATGTGTCCCGCGGGACGCACCCTAGTCCGCTCCGAGCGGCCGGTCGGTGATGACGAAGCTCACGGAGCCGAACGTCACCTGGTCGCCCAGCTTGACCGGGACCCCGGTCGTCACCCGCCAGCCATTCAGTCTGGTTCCGTTCGTCGAGCCCAGATCGGAGAGCAGCCACTGCGCGTCCTCGGTGTACAGCCGGGCATGCCAGCGCGAGACGCTCAGATCAGCGAGGGTGAAGTCGCAAGCCATCGCGCGGCCGATGGTGAACCGGCGATCGGGCTGCCGTGGCAGGCACAACGCCGGCAGCTCGGCCGCCGTCAGCGGTAGTTCTGCCTGCCGCTGGGCTCTCAGATGCCGCGTGGCGGAATCTGGCCGGCCCGTCACGGCCATCTTGAGCAGGCTCAGCCTTTCCCTGACCGCCCGGCCCCGGCGCCGGGGCGGCCGGGTTCCCGGCAGGTCGGTGAAGAGCTCGGAGAGCTCAGCCTGGTCCACCGCGTTGAGCGCCGCGTCCATCCGGTACAGGAAGGTCTCCTGGCTCAGCCTGCCCTCGGCGAACCGGTCCTGGAGTTCGCCGATCGCCTGGTCGCGGTCGGCATCGGACGCGCGCACCCGGTCATTGTCGTCCGCGAGCCGATCACGGGACGGCTGCATACCAGAAAGTATCGGGCGGAGTTGCCCGGCGCACAAGTTCCGCCGATCTGCGCTATGCCGGTTTGTGCTGCACCTGGCGGCTACCCGGCGATGCCAGCATCGGATGCCGAGAGGCTCACCGAGGCAGGTGCGGGCAGGTCCGCGGGACCCTGCAGCGGGAAATGGCACGCGGCGATGTGACCGGGCCCGAAGGTCCGCAGCTCGGGCTCCTCGACCGAGCAGATCTCCTGCGCGAGCGGGCACCTGGTCCTGAACCGGCAGCCAGACGGCGGGTTGATCGGGCTCGGCAGCTCTCCGGCGATTCCGGCACCGCGCCGGGCCCGAGCGACGACGGGCTCAGGCACCGGGATGGTAGCGATCAGGCCCGCGGTGTACGGATGGGCGGCCCGCTGGTAGATGTCATCGCCTGAGCCGAGCTCGACCAGCTTGCCCAGGTACATGACGCCGATCCTGCTGGCCATGTACTTGACCACGGCGAGGTCGTGGGAGATGACCACGAAGGTGAGATCGTGGTCGGACTGCAGCCGCTTCATCAGGTTGAGCACCTGGGCCCTGATCGACACGTCCAGGGCGCTGACCGGCTCGTCGGCCACGATCACCCGCGGGTTGAGCGTCAGTGCCCTGGCCAGCCCGATGCGCTGGCGCTGCCCGCCGGAGAACTCGTGCGGGTAGCGCTCGACGGCGCCCTTCGGCAGCCCGACCTCGTCGAGCAGGTCGTAGACCCGCTTACGCTGCTCGTCCCTCGAGCCGATCTTCTGGATGGCCAGCGGCTCCCCGATGATCGCGCCCACCCGCATTCTCGGGTCAAGCGAGGAGTAGGGGTCCTGGAACATCAGCTGCAGGTCCTTGCGCCTCCTGCGCAGGTCCCCGCCGCTCAGGGCGGAGACATCCTCCCCGGCGAGCAGGACGTTGCCCGAGTTCGGCTTCTCGAGCGCGACGATCAGCTTGCCGATCGTCGTCTTGCCGCAGCCGGACTCGCCGACCAGCCCGAACGTCTCGCCCGCGTTGACCGTGAAAGACACGTCAGAGACCGCGTGCACCGCGCCCGCCTTGCGCTGCAGGACGGCGCCCGAGGTGATCGGGTATTCCTTCACCAGGTTGCGCACCTCGAGCAGCACCGATCCTGGCAGCACCTGGTCCGGCCCGGTCTGAGCCTCTGGCGCCGAGCGGGGTTTGGTGACGGTGACCGCCGTCTTGCTGCCGTTACCCGCCGCGGCGGTGAGCGGCCCGTCCACCGGGTGCCAGCACGCGAACAGGTGCTCGCCGGTCTCCCCGGTCAGCGGCGGCTCGTCGGACGTGCACTTGTCCGTGGCCTTGCTGCACCTGGGCGCGAAGCGGCATCCGGCCGGCGGATTCGACAGGTCGGGCGGCAGGCCGGGGATGTTGAGCAGCCGCTGGCCGGCGTCCTGGCTGAGCCGCGGAATTGACGCGAGCAGTGCCTGAGTGTACGGGTGGCGCATGCTGGTGAACAGGCGGTCGGTCTCGGCCGTCTCGACGATGCGGCCCGCGTACATGACATTGACCCGGTCCGCGTGTCCCGCGATCACGCCCATGTCGTGGGTGATCAGCAGCATCGCCATGCCGAGCCGCGTCTTCAGGTCGTCGAGCAGCTTGAGGATCTGGGCCTGGATCGTGACGTCGAGTGCCGTTGTCGGCTCGTCGGCGATCAGCAGCTTGGGCTCGCAGGTGAGTGCCATCGCGATCATCACGCGCTGCCTGAGGCCGCCGGACAGCTGGTGCGGGTAGTCGCTGAGCCGCTCCCTCGGCTTCGGCAGTCCGACCAGGCCGAGCACGTCCGCCGCCCGCTCGATCGCCTCGGCCTTGCTTCCTCCGCGATGCAGCCTGAAGGGTTCGGCCACCTGGTAGCCGACGGTCTTGGTCGGGTCAAGCGAGGTCAGCGGGTCCTGGAAGATCATCGCGATCTCGTTGCCGCGGATTTTGCGGAGGTCGGCGTCGGGCAGCCCGACCAGTTCCCTGTCGGCGAGCCGGACCGACCCGCCGACGATGTGTCCCCCCGGTGGCAGCAGGCCCATGCACGACAGCCCGGTCATCGACTTGCCGCAGCCCGACTCGCCCACCAGGCCAAGCGTTTCGCCTGGCTCGATCCGCAGGCTCACGTTGCCGACCGCCTGCACCACGGACCTGCTCAGCTGGATGTGGGTGGACAGGTCCCTGATCTCGATGACGGGGGGCATCGGGGGTACTCCTCAGCTCAGCGGGTGGACACTGCGGGGGGAAGGGGGCTGCTGCCGGTCAGCGGCGCCGCAGCCTGACGTCGAGCGAGTCGCGGAGCGCGTCGCCGATCAGGTTGCAGGCCATGACCACGAGGACGATGGACGCGCCCACCGGGTAGACCAGCCACCAGTATCCGTCCTGCATGTACTGGATGCCGTTGGAGAGCATGTCGCCCCAGTCCTGACTTGGGTAGTGCAGCCCGAAGCCGAGGAAGCCGAGGGCCGCTACCGCGAGGATAGCGTCAGCGACGTTGAAGGTGACATTGACGACGATAACGCCGAGTGCGTTGGGGAGCAGGTGCTTGTTGATCAGGCGCCACCGCCCAGCGCCCGCGGTCCGCGCCGCCGACACGAAGTCCCTGGTCCGCAGCGTGAGCACCTCTCCCCTGACCAGCCGGGCGGGGACCAGCCAGGTGAAGCCGCCGATGATGAGGCTCAGGCCGAGCACGGACGCGCCGTAGCGCACGGCCACGATCAGCACGATGAAAAGGAACGGTATCGACAGGAAGATGTCGACCACGCGCATCATCGCGGAGTCCACGATGCCGCCCGCCAGTCCGGCGATCGCGCCCCAGAGCATGCCGATCACGATGCCGATGAACGCGGCGAAGAACCCGACCTCCAGCGCCGCCTGGCCGCCCTTCATGAGCAGGCCCATTTCGTCGAAGCCGACGTCGGTCGTCCCGAGTGGATGCCCGCTCCCTGGCGGAAGGCTGAATGAGCTCAGGTCGGTGCTCGTGATGTTGCCGTGGTAGAAGATCGGGCCGGCGAAGCAGAAGAGCACGAAGAACAGGAGAATGGTCATCCCGGCGACCGCGAGCTTGTTCCGGGCGAACTCGCGGAAGGCGAGCCGCCAGCCGCTCTGGACAGGCCCGATCTCGCCGCCTTCCGGGGCGTGCGTGATGTCGAGCGGGCTGAGCGATGGGGCGATGTTCGTCACCACGGCCTCCGGATGTGCGTGCTCGTCAGGAAAGCCTGATCCGCGGGTCGGCGATGGTCAGGGCGATGTCGGCGACGAAGTTGCCGGCGACGGTCAGGATCGCGCCGGCCAGCGTGTACGCCAGCAGGACGTTGTAATCGACGTTGTTCAGGCTGTTGTAGAACAGCAGTCCGAGGCCCTGGAAATTAAAGACCTCTTCGGTAATCAGGTTGCCGGACAGCAGGAACGGGATCGACAGCCCGATCAGCGTCACCATCGGCAGGCAGGCGTTGCGCAGCAGGTGCCGCGTCAGCACAAGGCGCTCGGGCAGGCCCTTCGCTCGTGCGGCCTTGATGTAGTCCTGTGCCAGCGTGTCGATCGAGGTGGACCGCATATAGCGGGAGAAGCCCGCGACCGACAGCAGGGTCAGCGTGGCAATCGGGAGCGTCATCGAGTGCCAGTCGCCGATGACGCGCCAGAGCGACAGGGACTGGCTCGCCTCGAAGCTGAAGATCGGGAAAGTGAGCGCGAACACCTGGATCAGGATCAGGGCCAGGAAGAAGACTGGCATCGCGTAGGTGGTGAAGGCCAGTGAGGTGACAATGGTGTCACCGACCGTGTTCCGCTTGACGGCCTGGTAGATGCCGAGCGGTACCGCGATAAGCACGGCGAGCACGAGCGAGATTCCCGACAGGTAGGCGCTGCGCACCCAGCGCTCCCCGAACAGGGCGGCCACGCTCTGGTTGACCTTGTAGGAGTAGCCCAGGTTGGCGTGGATCAGGTGGTTCATATAGGTGAGGTACTGCACCAGCCACGGCCGGTTGAAGCCGTGCTGCTTGTTCCATGAATTGACCGAGGCCTGGGTCGCCTTAGGGCCGAGGATGTCCTGCGCTGGTGACGGGTAGATCACGTGCAGCAGGAAGAAAATGAAGATCGACACGCCCACGACCACGACGAGCGACGTGGCGAGCCTGCGGATCAGGTAGGCGCTCAATCTTCGTCCCTTCTCGCGCCTCATTGCGCGGGCAGATCACATGCGCGGATATAAGCGCACTGGACACTCCTGTTCTCCTGCTACCACAGGAGAACAGGAGTGTCCAGCACTCCGGGACTCAGGCCCGGGTCGAGGTGCTACTTGGTGAAGTACCAGAACTCGGGGTTGAGCTGGTACTGGGTCAGCGACTCGAACGATGTCGGAGGACCGGAGATGGTCTTCTTCCACACGGCGATGATGTTGTCGGCCTGCGGCTGGAACAGGCTCGGCACTTGCTTCGTGAGGTAGTCGGCCTCCGCCTTGACCGCCGCCGGGTCACTACCGCCGGTGGACGCCGCGATCAGCTTGTCGGCCTGCGGGTCGCAGTACCCGCCGATGTTGTACGTACCGGAGCAGTTGAAGATGCCGTTCGTGGTCGGGTACGTCGAGATGCTGAACCCGCCGAAGTCCTCCATCGCCCACAGGTTGTCGTTCTTCGGCTGCGCCACGTCGTAGTAGGTGGCGATCATGTGGTTGAAGTTGTCGGACTTCAGCGTGATGTTGAAGCCCGCCTTCTTCGCCTGCGAGACCAGGTCAGTGATCTGCTGGCCGATCACCGCTGGCGAGGTGTTGTAAATGAGGTTGAACGCGAGCTTGGTCCCGGCCGGGATGCCGGCGCCGCATTGACCCGCGCCCGAGCCTGCCTTCGAGCACACGTCGGTGCCGCCGGGAGTGACGGTCCAGCCGTGCGACTTGAGCAGCGTGACCGCGGCCGAGACGCTGAACGGGTACGGGTCCTTGGTGGCACTCGCTGGGATGTACGGGCTCGGCGGGATGGCCGGGATCGGACCGTAACCCGGGCCGCCCGCGCCGTGGAAGAAGGCCTTGATGTAGCCGGCCTCGTCCTCCAGGTGCGCGAACGCCTGACGGATGTAAAGCTGCTTGATGATGCTGTTGAAGTCTCCGGTCTTGTCCTTGAAGTTGAAGGCTACGTAGTTGAAGCCGAAGCTCGGGTAGCCGAAGACGTTGTAACTGCTCTTGATCGAGTTCACCTGCGGCAGGTCGGCGAACGGCACGTAGCCCTGGTCGATGGCGCCCGACTTGACCGCGTTCCACTCGGCGGTGTCCGAGGTGAACGGCACGGCCGAGATCTTCGACGGCTTGGACGCGCGCGGGCCGCTGTAGTTCGAGTTCGGCGACATCGTGAACGCGCCGGTCGTGTTGTTGAACGAGGTCAGCTTGAACGGGCCGTCCACGACCTGCCAGAGCGGGTTGGTCGCGTACGTGGTGACCGACTTGGACTGGGCAGCCAGGAACTTGTAGATCTTGGCGGCGTCCGCCGGCTTGTTCGGGTCGAGGATGGGGCCGTTCGCCGACGCCTTGGCCCAGGCGTGCACGGGCAGCGGCTGGACCGCTGCGAGGCTGTCCTCCCAGAACCAGATCGGGTTGACGGCCTTGTTCAGGTTGAGCACCAGGGTGTGGTCATCGGGCGTCGACATGCTCACGATCTGGTCGGGGATGCCGACCTTCGGCGTGTACTGTGAGTAGTCAGCCGGGCTGACCTTGACCGCTGCCTTGGTCATGTCGATGAAGAACTCGGCATCCTTCGAGGTCACGGGCTGGCCGTCCGACCACTTCCAGTTCTTGTACTTGATCGTGACGGTCTTGTCGCCGTTGCTCCACTTCGGGTCGCTGGCCAGGCTCATCTGCGGGTCTTCCTTCACAGTAGAACCGTTCGGGAACCAGGTCGTCGGCCGCCACATCTGGTACTGGAACGAGTAGGCCGTATACACCGACCCGTTGGCGCCGGGGGTGACCGGGAAGATCCAGGTGGGGGTGGCGCCAGGAGGCTCGGCGATGGAAATCGTGCTGGCGTGCGGGGTCCCCGTCTGGGCAGGCACGTTGCCGAAAGCACCCTTAATGGTCGGTGCGATGTTACTAGGCGATGAACTCTTGCTGCAGGCGGCAAGAGCGGTTGCGCCGACGACGGCAAAGACCGCCATCTTCATAACCGGATGGGCGACTTTCATCAGATCCCCTTGCTCTCAGGGCGGTCACGGTGGGTTCGGGAGCCCGGACGCCTACACATGGGGGGTCAGCGTCGCAGACAGGTCCGGCCACCTTCCTGTGGTCCGCCGGGCTGTCCTGCAGCGCAAGATCCAGGCCGGCAGCTTTGGCCGAAGCGTAGACTGTAAGTGGTAGCGAACCCAGGCCAATATCGTCACAAATTGCTATCGATGCGTGGCTCCTGAGGATGGAAATAACCGCGCAAGGCGCCATCGGCTACGCAGAGTAATGACCGAGCGAGAAAATCCCGCCTCGGCCGTCCTCGGTCAGCCGTCAGCCCCCCATGGCGTGCACGCCGCCGTCCACGTGCACGATCTCTCCCGTGGTCGCGGGGAACCAGTCCGACATCAGCGCGACGCAGGCTCGGGCGGCCGGCTCGTGATTGTTCAGATCCCAGCCGAGCGGTGCCCGTCCGTCCCACATTGCCTCGAACTGATCGAAGCCAGGAATGGACTTGGCGGCCATGGTCCGCAGCGGCCCGGCGGCGACCAGGTTGACCCTGATCTGGTACTCGCCGAGATAGCGAGCGAGATATCGGGCGCACGACTCGAGGCCTGCCTTGGCGACGCCCATCCAGTCGTAGGCGGGCCAGGCCAGGCGGGCGTCGAAGTCGAGCCCGACCAGCGAGCCGCCGTTTTCCTTCATCAGCGGCAGCGTGGCCATCGCCAGTGCCTTCAGCGAGTAGGTGGAGACGTGGACAGCAGCCGACACGTCCTGCCATGGCGTGGCGAGGAAATTCCCGCCCAGGGCGGCCGTCGGGGCGTAGGCGATCCCGTGCAGCACGCCATCGAGGGATCCGACATGCTCGCCGACCCGCTCGGCCAGGGAGCCGAGGTGATCGGGATCTGTCACGTCGAGCTCGAGGACAGGCGGCGGGTCGGGCAGTCGCTTCGCGATCCGCTCGACGAGGCTCAGCCGCCCGAAGCCGGTGAGCACGACGGTCGCGCCCTGCTCCTGTGCCACTCTCGCCACGTGGAAGGCGATCGAGGAGTCGGTCAGTATGCCGGTGATGAGAATCCGCTTGCCGTCCAGTAGCCCCATCGCTCGCCCTTCCGTTGCCTGTCAGTGGCCCATGCCGAGGCCGCCGTCCACCGGGATGACGGCGCCGGTGATGTATCCGGCCTCAGGTCCGGCGAGGAACTGAACCACGCCGGCCACCTCGTCGGCCGACGCGGTGCGGCCCAGCGGCACGCTCGCGACGATCGATTTCTTCCGCTCGTCGGTGAGCTCGGCCGTCATGTCGGTGTCGGCAAATCCCGGCGCGACGACATTGACCGTGATATTGCGGCTGCCGAGTTCCCTGGCCAGCGAGCGGGCCATCCCGATCAGCCCGGCCTTGGAGGCCGCGTAATTCGCCTGGCCGGCCGAGCCGAGCATCCCGACCACGGACGAGATGAAGATGATCCGGCCCCGGCGCAGCCGCATCATCGGCCGGACGGCGCGCTTAGCCACCCGGTAGGCGCCGGTCAGGTTGGTGTCGACAACCGAGGTGAAGGCGTCCTCGCTCATCAGCGCGAGCAGCTGGTCGGCCGTGGTGCCCGCGTTGGCGACGACGACCTCGACCGGGCCGTGCGCGGCCTCGGCGATCTTGAAGGCCTCGTCGACGGCCGCCGCGTCCCTGACGTCGCATCTGGCCACAGTCAGCCCATCGATCTCCTCGCCAGAGCGGGACGTGACCGTGACCCCGTCGCCGGCTGCCGCGAACCGCTGGGCGATCGCCAGCCCGATCCCCCGGTTGCCGCCGGTAACCAGGACGGATCGGCTCATGATCTACCTCCCGGGGACAGCGTGCCGTTCGCGGCAGTCAGTATGGCAGACCGGCGCGCCGGCTGATCAGGAG
The DNA here is from genome assembly GCA_035532775.1 of Streptosporangiaceae bacterium. Classification (GTDB taxonomy): domain Bacteria; phylum Actinomycetota; class Actinomycetes; order Streptosporangiales; family Streptosporangiaceae; genus Chersky-822. The sequence continues at coordinate 1,001 of DATKQH010000243.1, read as the reverse complement.
TCTTCGAGCCGGAAGCCGACCTTCATGCTGACCTGGATGTGGGCGATCTCCCCGTCCTCGAGCTGGCCGCGGACCTCGGTCACCTCGAACCAGTCCAGGTGGCGCAGCGTCTGCCCGGCCCGCTGCAGCCCGTTGCGGATGGCGGCGTCGATGCTCGTCGGTGACGTGCCGACTATCTCGGTTACGCGATACGTCCGATCGGTCATGGTGCTCCTCCAGGTGAACGGTCCTCGTTGCCTTAGGTCTACTACCCGTGCCCAGCCCGGGCACCATGCCACGCCCGCGGCCGGCCGGCGCTGATTAGCTTCGCCGCGCCGCGCCGCTTAACGTGAGAGGTGTGCGAAGCCGTCCGAATGCCCGCCGTGACCAGGCTCACCTGGTCACCGACGCACGCCAGTCCCGGTCTGAGGAGATCGGTCAGCGCGAGCGCCGGTACCTGGTGATGATGGGCGTGCGGGTGGTGTGCTTTGTGGTGACCGTGGTCATGTTCGTTAACCACGCGGGCTGGCTCACGGTGATCCCGGCGGCCGGGGCCATCGCACTGCCCTATTTCGCCGTTGTCGTCGCTAATAGCAGGCGCCAGCTTGGCGGGAGCGGATTCCGCACCTATCAGCCGCGGCTTCCGGAGCGATACGAACCGCCGGAGAGCGACCGGAACAAGGACGGCAACTCGCCGTAGCGGCGGGCAGGAATCGCGTTGCGGCTGGTAGCCCCCCGTTTCGGGCGGATCGGGCAGCACCGGCGTGTTTCGCTGTAAGGGAGCAGCAAGGCCGCAATGTCGGACGCAAATCGGCGATCCGGGCCGGTACTAGCTACCCGTCATCCGCAGATTCGCTTCTAATCCGGTCTTGACGCACATGGGGGTGGTTCGGTGTAACATGCTTACCGGTGCTCTGGTCCCCCGCCGGGGCACCGTTGCCGGCGTTCCGGGCCCCCGTCGGAGCGCCGATGAATGCGACGCCGGGTGGTTTGCCCCCGTAGCCACCCGGCGTCGCCCTTTT
>DATKQH010000242.1:0-54635 GCA_035532775.1 Streptosporangiaceae bacterium | reverse complement strand
GGGCTCGACGACGTCGCCGCGGGCCCCGGAACCGGGCCGGCGGCCGGCTCCGCGACCGGGCCAGGACCCGGGCCGGCGGCCGGCTCCGCGACCGGGCCAGGACCCGGGCCGGCGACCGGGTCGGCGAACAGGCCGGAGAGGACCGCGACATGACGGACACAGATCTCGAACGCCGGCTCAGGGACATGCGGCTGGCCGACCTGCCGTCGGGGTCTGCCGGGAGGCCGATCGACACCGCCCGGGCCTGGCGCGACTTCCAGGCGCTGCGATCCCGGTCTGTCGCGATCCGGCACCGCACGATGACGGCAGCCGCGCTCGTGGTGGTCGCGGCGACCGCCATAGCGTTTCCCGCGCTGGCCGGCAGCCGGTCAGGAAACCGGCCTCCGCACCCCGGCGCGAGCAGCAGCCTTCCCGCCTCAACCCGGAGCTACCCCGGCGCGGTCGCGGCCCGGTTCCAGCTGAGCGGGGTCACAGCCGTGATCGGCGACGCCGGGCACGCGTGGGTGCTCCGGGCGATCGGGCAACCGGGAGCGGCCACGACCTATCAGCTCGCCGGGATCAACCTGCAGACGAACTCGATCATGTTCCGGACGAACCTCGGCCGCCAGCAGCCGGCCATCGCGTCAGGTGCCGGGCGGGTCTGGCTGACCACGCCGTTCGGCCAGGCCCGCGGACAGATCGTCCGCGTCGACCTCGCCACCGGGCACGTTCTCTCGACTGTCCACCTGGCTGCCGGCCGCTGCGACGCGCTCAGCTTCGGCTCGGGACATCTCTTCGCCCATTGCGAGGTCAACGGTCCGGCCCGGACCGCGTTCTGGCGCATCAACCCGGTCACCCAGCGCGCCTACCAGCTGACCGGCGCGCTGCGCGGCTCCATCAGCTCGGTCGTCGCCACGCCGCAGGCCCTGTGGTACGTCGTCAACGACACGCGCATCAGCGGACTGCAGAACATTGACGGCAACCCGCAGCGCGTCACCGCGCGCGACCCCGGATATCAGGTCGTCTCGCCCGGCGCGCAAGGTCTCGTTTACGACGAGACCTTGCGCGGTTCCATCTGGGCGCTCAGCGGCGGCGAGGAGCTGGCCCAGATCGACTCGTACACCGGGCACGTGGTCCGGTACTTCACGTACCGCAACTACGACCCCGCCAGGGCGGGCGGCCTTGACTTCCTCACCACGGGTGGCGGCTGGCTGTGGTTCCTGGACAACGGCTACCCGTTCAGCGGCGTACTCCGGGTCAGCGAGGCCACCGGCCGGCCAGCAGGCGGAGTCGCCATCGCGCCGAACTCGTGCGGTCAGCAGACCTGCTCGCAGATCTACTTCACTCCGGGATCCGTCTGGGTGCCGACCGCCGAGCTGCTGATCAGGATCAACCCGGCGCGGCTGCCCGGCTAGCCGCGCGGGCTTGCCGCACCGGCCGGTCCTGGCGCGGCAGGCGATCGCGGTGGTGCTTCTCAGCGGCTGAGCCTAGGCTCGGTCGCGTGAGCACACCCACTCGTGTACCGGGCAGGCCGGGGCCGACACCCGCGCCCGCCGACGTTCCCGCCGGGAGCGACCGGCCGGGTCACGCGGAGACCGGCGGCGTCGGCGCCAGCCCGGTCAGGCCGGACGGCAGGGGGAAGGTCACCGGGGAGTTCGCGTACGGCAGCGACCTGTGGATGGACGACATGATCTGGGGCGCGACGCTGCGCAGCCCGCATCCGCACGCCAGGATCAGGTCAGTATCAATCGGCGATGCCCTGGCCACCGCAGGGGTCTATGCCGTTCTGACCTGCGATGACGTCCTAGGTCAGAACGTCTGCGGGCTCGAGCATGCCGACCAGCCGGTCCTCGCGGCCGACCTAGTGAGATATGCCGGCGAGCCGGTCGCTCTGGTCGCCGCCGATCACCCCGAGGTGGCCAGGCTCGCCGCGAGCAAGATCGTCATGGACTACGAGGTACTCGACCCGGTCACCGATCCGGTTGCCGCGCTCGAGCCAGGCGCACCGCGGCTGCACCAGGGCGGCAACCTGGTCCGCCATCTCAAGATCCGCAAGGGCGATCCGGCGCCCGCAGCCGACGTGGTCGTGACCGGCAGCTACGAGATCGGGATGCAGGACCAGGCGTTCCTCGGCCCCGAGGCGGGACTGGCCGTCCCGGATGGCGCCGGAGGCGTGGAGCTTTTCGTTTCCACCCAATGGCTGCACGTGGATCAGCAGCAGATCTGTGCCGCGCTCGGCCTGCCGCCTGAGAAGGTCAGGCTGGTCCTGGCGGGCGTGGGCGGGGCGTTCGGCGGCCGCGAGGACCTGTCCATGCACGTGCACGCGTGCCTGCTCGCGCTGCACACCGGCAAGCCGGTCAAGATGATGTACCCGCGGGAGGAGTCGTTCTTCGGGCACGTGCACCGGCACCCCGCGCAGATCAGCTACGAGCACGGCGCGAAACGCGACGGCGCGCTGGTTTACGTCAGGGCGGCGATCTACCTCGACGGCGGCGCGTACGCGTCGAGCACGACGGCCGTCGTCGGCAACGCCGGGACGATGGGCGCCGGGCCCTACGTCGTGCCGAACGTGCACATCGACGCCTACGGCGTCTACACCAACAACCCGCCGTGCGGCGCGATGCGCGGCTTCGGGTCGGTGCAGGTGGCGTTCGGCTACGAGGCGCAGATGGACAAGCTGGCCGCGGCCCTGGGGATGGACCCGGTCGAGTTCCGCTGCCAGAACGCGATGGAACTAGGCAGCGCCGGCCCGACCGGGCAGGTCATCGACAGCCCGGCGCCGGTCGCCGAGATGCTGCGGCGAGTCCGGCAGATGCCGCTGCCGCCCGAGGCTGCCCCCGTTGCTGCTCCCGGGGAGACAGCGGAGACCGGGGAGACAACGCCGACAGCGGGCCACCCGGACCTGAGGTCGCTGCCCGGCGGCGTCGGCAACACTACGCACGGCGAGGGCATCGCCCGCGGGATCGGCTATGCCGTCGGCTACAAGAACGTCGGTTTCTCCGAGGGCTACGATGACTACTCGACCGCCCGGGTCCGGCTCGAGGTCATCGGCGGCGAGCCGGTCGTGACCGTCCACACCGCGGCCGCCGAGGTCGGCCAGGGGCTGGTCACGATCGAGCAGCAGATCTGCCGGACCGAGCTCGGCGTCGGCAACGTGGTGGTCGTCCCGAAGGACACCGGGATCGGCTCGGCGGGATCCACGTCCGCCTCGCGCCAGACCTACGTCACCGGCGGCGCGGTCAAGGCCGCGTGCGAGATGGTCCGCGAGCGCTTGCTGAAGAAGATCTCCGAGCAGCCCGCCGCGACCGGTACCGGCCTGCGGCTGGCGGACGACCAGATCTGGTACGGTGCCAAGTCGCTGGGGCCGATCGCCGCGTTCGTCGGCGAGGACGTGATCGAGGAGACCGTGCAGTGGCGGCACCGGCCGACCCACCCGGTCGACCCGGAGACCGGTCAGGGGTTCGCACACGTGCAGTACGCGTTCGCCGCTCACCGCGCGGTCGCCGACGTCGACACCGACCTCGGCCTGGTCAAGGTCGTGGCGCTCGACTGCGCGCAGGACGTCGGCCTGGCCATGAACCCGCAGGCGGTCGTCGGCCAGATCCAGGGCGGCAGTGCCCAGGGCCTCGGCCTGGCGATCATGGAGGAGATCCAGGTGCGCGACGGGATGATCAGGAACCCCTCGTTCACCGATTACCTGATCCCGACCATCCTCGACGTCCCGCCGATGCGGATCGACGTGCTCGAATACCCCGACCCGCACGCGCCGTACGGGCTGCGCGGCGTCGGTGAGCCGCCGACGATCTCCTCGGGCCCCGCCATCGTGGCGGCCATCCGTGCGGCGACCGGCCTGGATCTGGCCCGGGTCCCGGTCAAGCCAGAAGATATAACGGGAACACGCTCGTGACTCGCCCGTTTGGCGCTGACGTCCTCGCCTATGTCTCCAACGAGCTCGACCAGTTGCTCGCGGTCGCGGACGCGGAGCTTTCCTCGGCTTACCCGGGCGACAGCCTCGGGCGGCAGCCCGTGCACACGGCCTACGTTCCGGCGCAGCATTTCGGACCCGGCGTGGCGAGCCTGTGGGGCGCGCAGGCGATCGCCGCGCTCGAGGAGTTCGCCGCCGGGCCCGGCGAGTTCGCCGCCGCGATGGGACTCGCCCCGGAGGTAGCGGCCGAGGTCCGCCCGCTCGTGCTGGCCAAGCTGGCCGCCAAGCCGATCGAGGACCTGCGGATCGACTTCGAGGACGGCTACGGCAGCAGGGCCGACGACACCGAGGACGCCCATGCCCGCGCCGCCGCGCGGTCGCTCGCGGCCGTGCTCGGGGAGGATACGGCGCCGCCGTTTACCGGCCTGCGCTGCAAGAGCCTGGAGAAGGCGACCAGGCAGCGCGCGGTCAGGACGCTCAGCGTGTTCCTCGGCGCGCTGCTCGAGCAAAGCCGGCCGGTGCCGCCTGGCTTCCTGATCACGCTGCCCAAGGTGACGTCCGCCGCCCAGGTGTCGGCGATGGCCGTGCTGTGCGAGCGGCTCGAAGCGGCGTACTGGCTGAGCCACCCGCAGCGGCTGCTCTTCGAGATCCAGGTAGAGACCCCGCAGGCCATTCTCGGCCCGGACGGGGCCGCGACCATTGCGCGGTGCGTGCACGCGGCGCCCGGCCGGCTGGCCGGGCTGGCGTACGGCACGTACGACTACAGCGCCTCGCTCGGCATCGCCGCCGCCTACCAGAGCATCGAGCATCCAGCGGCGGATTACGCCCGGGCCGTCATGCAGGTGGCGGCGGCCGGGACCGGAGTACGGCTGTCGGACGGCTCGACCAACGTGCTCCCGGTCGGCGGCCGCGACGACGTCCTCGCCGCCTGGCGGCTGCACGCGCGGCTGGTGCGGCGGTCGCTGGACCGGGGGTTCTACCAGGGCTGGGATCTGCACCCCGCGCAGCTCGTCAGCCGCTACGCGGCCACCTACGCCTTCTATCGCGAGGGCCTGCCAGCCGCCTGCGACCGCCTCCGCACCTACGCCTCCCGCGCCGCGTTCGGCCAGGAAGAGCCCGCGACGGCTCGCGCCCTCGCCGGCTTCCTCATCCGAGGCCTGGACTGCGGCGCCTTCTCCGAGCCCGAGATCTTCGAGCGCACCGGCCTAGACGCCGCCACCCTCCGCACAACCCGCCGCCGCGGCACCCTCCCCGATCAGCATCCCCAATGAGGAACGCCGCTGAAGCAGCAGGGGCGGATCTGGTTATTCGTGCACGGCGGGTAGTAACGCCAGACGGCATCGTGGCGGCGGAAGTGCGGATCCGGGCGGGCCAGATCTCCGCCGTGACGAAACTGGATGCTCGGACGGCCGTGCCGCGAGGTCCGCGTTCAGCCGGACCGAACGGCACGACCGCCCGGGGCAGCCCCCCGGGCTCGGTCTTCGATCAGCCAGCCGCCCGGGGCAGCCCCCCGGGAACGGGATTGACCTCCGGCAGTTCCCCGAACGACATAACCCTTCCCGACGACGAGTTGCTGCTGCCCGGCCTCGTCGACACCCACGTCCACGTCAACGAGCCGGGCCGGACGCACTGGGAAGGCTTCGCCACGGCGACCCGGGCCGCCGCCGCCGGCGGCGTCACCACGCTCATCGACATGCCGCTGAACTCGATCCCGCCGACGACCGACGTCGCCGCGCTGAACGCCAAGCGGCAGGCGGCGGCCGGCCGGTGCGCCGTGGACGTCGGGTTCTGGGGCGGCGCCGTCCCGGCCAACGCGGCCGACCGGCCCGCGCTGCACGAGGCCGGCGTGTTCGGCTTCAAGTGCTTCCTGGTCGATTCGGGCGTGCCCGAGTTCCCGCCGCTCGGCGATGACGGCCTGGAAGCGGCGATGCGCCAGGTCACCGAACTCGGCAGCCTCCTGATCGTCCATGCCGAGGACGCCGCCAGGATCGGCGCGGCGCCGGGGCCGTCGGGCGCGGACTACGCCGGCTTCCTGCGGTCCAGGCCGCCCGCCGCCGAGGTCGCGGCGATCGTGCGGCTGATCAGGCTGGCCAGCGTGACCGGCGCCCGGGTGCACGTCCTGCACCTGTCGAGCGCGGACCCGGTGCCCCTGCTGGCCTCCGCGCAGGCCGGCGGGGTCCGGGTCAGCGCCGAGACCTGCCCGCACTACCTGACGCTCGCGGCCGAACAGGTCGGCGCCGGCCAGACCGAGTTCAAGTGCTGCCCGCCGATCCGCGGGGTGGACAACCGCGAGCGGCTGTGGGCGGGCCTGGAGGCCGGCGTGATCGGCTGCGTCGTCTCCGACCACTCGCCGTGCCCGCCTGAGCTGAAGGAACTCGGCAACGGCGACTTCGGCGCGGCCTGGGGCGGGATCTCCTCGGTCCAGCTCGGCCTGCCCGTGGTCTGGACTCATGCCCGGGAGCGCGGCCTCGGCGTGGCCGATGTGGTCCGGTGGATGTCGGCGAGCCCGGCCAGCCTGGCCGGGCTCGCCGACCGCAAGGGCGCGATTGCCGTCGGGAATGACGCCGACCTGATCGCGTTCGCGCCGGACGAGAGCTTCGTGGTCGAGCCTGACCGGCTGCTGACCAGGCACCGGCTGACGCCGTACGCGGGACAGGAGCTCGCCGGCGTGGTCCGCAGGACCTGGCTGCGCGGAGTCCCGATCGCGCCGGCCCGCCCCGGCGGCCAGCTGCTGACCCGTACCTCAGCGATGTCGTCGATGCCGAGGGAGGCTAGCTGAGCCAGCGCGATTCTGCGGAGTTCACCGGGCTGCCTGATCTTGCGTCGCGCGGGCTCGGCGGCAGCGTCGTCTTCGCCAACGACGAGTTCTTCGCCGAGAAGGAGAACCTGATCAGGCCGGGACCGGCCGTGTTCGCTGCGGGGGAGTTCGGCCATAAGGGAAAGGTCTACGACGGCTGGGAGACCAGGCGCCGCCGGGACGCGGGGCACGACTTCGCCATCGTGCGGCTCGGCTGCCCGGGCGTGATCCACGGCGTCGTCGTCGACACGGCCTTCTTCCGCGGGAACTTTCCGCCGGAGATCTCGGTCGAGGGCGCCTGCGCGGACGGCTACCCGTCGCGGGCCGAGCTGGCTGAGCTGCGCTGGCACCCGCTGGTCGGGAAGACGGCCGCCAGCGGCGATGCCATCAACCGGTACTCCGTAGCCGACCGGCGGCGCTGGACCCATGTCCGGCTGTCGATCTATCCCGACGGTGGCGTGGCCCGGCTGCGGGTGCATGGCGAGGTCGTGCCCGATCCGGCGTTCCTGACCGGAACGACTGACCTGGCGGCCATGGAGAACGGCGGCCGGGTAACGGACTGCTCGGACGCGTTCTACTCCTCGCCAGCCAACCTGATCATGCCCGGGCTCGCGCGCGTCATGAGCGACGGCTGGGAGAACGCGCGGCGCCGCGGCCCAGGCAACGACTACGTCATCGTCAAGCTGGCGGCGGCCGGGCGGCTCCGTCAGGTCGAGGTCGACACCTCGTACTTCGTCGGCAATGCACCCGGCTGGATCGAGCTTTCCGCGGCCGGGGGAGCCATGGGGCCGGGAGGCGCCGGGGGAGTCGGGAGCGCCGGGTCCGCCGGGAGCGCCGGGTCCGCCGGGTCCGCCGGGTCCGCCGGGTCCGCCGGGAGCGCCGGGAGCGCCGGGAGCGCCGGGTTCGCCGGGAGCGCCGGGTTCGCCGGGAGCGCCGGGTTCGCCGGAAGCGCCGGGTTCGCCGGAAGCGCCGCAGGCGATGACGTCGGCAGCGAGCTGGAATGGCGGGAGATCCTGCCGCGAGCGCGGGTCCAGCCGGACACCCGGCACCGCTTCGTGCTCGACAACTCGCCCGAGGCGACGCACGTCCGGCTCGATGTCCTTCCCGACGGCGGGCTCGCCAGGCTGCGGGTCTACGGGGAGATCACGCCGGACGCGCGCGCCGCCCTCGCGGAGCGCTGGCGGGACACGACCCCGTAGGAGCTCAGGTGGGATTGTCGGCTAGCTCTTGGCTGCCGGGGCTAGCGGGCGCGGCCCGTTGACCCTCTTGCGGTGAACCTGCTGGCATCCGGAACCTGGGCAGTGGGGTCGGCAGCAGCAGCAGGAATCCCGTCATCCCGCCGATCGCCGCGATCCAGAGCGTCGGCCGTAGCCCGATCAGCGTGCCGAGGAAACCGCCGGCCAGGGCGCCGAGCGGCCGCGTGCCGTAGTTCACCGCCTGGAACGCGCCGCTGACCCGCGACCTTAGGTGGTCGGGGATGACCGCGGAGAAGATCGCGCCGACGCTGATGTCGAGCACCATGACGCCGAATCCGGAGATGAACTCGGCGGCCATCAGCATCCCGAGGACGAGCAGCCGGGGGCCGCCGGCCAGCGGAACCAGCACCAGGGGTGCGGTGAACACCAGGCAGGAAATCGTGTACACCCGCCCGACGCCGAGCCAGGCGGCGAGCCGCTTCGTGACCAGGGCGCCGAGGACGCCGCCGATCGCGCCGATTCCCAGGACCAGGCCGAGCAGTCCCGGCGCGACATGCAGGTACCGCGTCGCATACAGCACGAACAGCGCGAAGAACACGAAGTTGAAGAAGTTGATGACGGCGACGGCGGACAGCGAGGCGCGCACGATCGCCGAGTCCTTGATGAATCTCGCCCCGGCGGTCAGCGTTCCCTTGCCCGGCTCGGCGGCCGGCGGCTCCTCGGGGTGAATCCTGGCGAGGAAGAACGCCGAGCCAACGAAAGAGGCGGCATCGGCGAGCACCGCGAGCGGCGCGGTCAGGAACTGGACCAGCGCGCCGCCGACGCTCGGTCCGCCGACGAAAGACAGCGCGCGGCTGCCGTAGATCAGCGAGTTCCCCTCGACGTATCTGTCGTCGGGAACCAGCGAGACGAAGAGCGAAGGATCACTGACGGTGAACAGCACGCTGAACAGCCCGACGCCCAAGGCGACTCCGTAGAGCTGCCACAAGGTGAGCACTCCGAAGGCGTAGCTGACCGGGATGCTCGCCAGCAGAACCGCGCGGCAGAGGTCGGCACCGATCATGGTCCTGCGCCGCTTGCCGCGCCGGTCGACCCAGGCGCCGGCGTGCAGGCCGAACAGCAGGCTGGGCAGCCAGAGCAGGGCGGCCAGGAAGCCCATCTGGGCCGGGCTCGCGCGCAAGACCAGCACGGCAAGAAGGGGAAGCGCGATGGACGAGATCTGATCTCCGAACAGGGAGACCGTCTGGCCGCTCCAGTACCGGCGGAAGGCCCGGTCCCGAAGCAGATCAGGGATCCGCGCCGCGAGGCGCTTCCCCAGGCCGCGCCGTTGGCCGGCTGTGGGCTGCTCAGCCTGGACGCCTGGCAGGTCGGCATGGGTGCGGCGGCGCAACTTCGGCCTCATCGGGCATCGCCGGCAGGGCGCGTTTGGCCGGATGTGGCCGGTTCATCGGCCTGGCCCGTATTGCTCGGCGGCTTAGCTCCGGCACCGAGCGGGCCGATCACGGGGAATGCGAACTGCAGGACGGAGATCAGGCGAGAGTCCGGCGGCCGCAGTTCCGGACGTGCCGTCCGGTCGACGTACTCGTCGAACACGTCATGCAGCTTCTGGCCGAGTTCACTGAGCTCCCTGACCGTCAGGTAGAGCAGCTTGTCGCCGAACAGCTCCGCGCGCTGCCACTCGGCTGGTTCGGCAGGCTGCTGGTCCAGCCATCGCTTGAGCCAATCGAAGTACCGCTCGGCCAGGACCGATCGGTACAAGCCGGACGCCGCGGCGAGGTCGGGATCGTCGGCGAAGTCGGGTACATCGGTCGACATCGTGGTCGCTTGCCAAGGCCGCTCTCTGCCCTGGCCCCCCGTCGCTTCCTCGGCCATGCCGTATTTGCCGAGCTGACGCAAATGGAACGAGCAGGTCGCTGAGCTCTCGCCGAGTAGTTCCGCAGCCCTGGTCGCGGTCAGCGGTCCCTCGGTACGCAGCAGCCCGATCAGGGACATCCTGATCGGGTGCGCCAGCGCGCGGAGGGCCTTCGGGTCGGTGATCCGCTTGATCGACCGCGGGCCGCCCGCAGCGATGGACTTCTCTGGCATGTATGCAAAGCTATCTTTCCAAAGAATACTTTGCAAGCCGATTTGCCCATCGACGCCCGCGGCCAGGCGCATCAGCCGGGTGCAGCGAAATGCGGTATCCGGGGGTGCGGCGAGGCGCCGAGTCGGGGCTGCGCGCGATGGCGCCGCCGCGGGACTACTACCGCTTGTATTGTATCGCGGTGCGTAGTATCGTCACACGTAGTACTTAGCAGGCCGCCTACCGGGTGGGAGCAGGAATGGACTTCACCGAGCCGGTCGTCCTGGTACTGACCAGCCTCGCCGACGGGCCCAAGCACGGATACGCGCTGGCCAAGGACATCGAGACGTTCGCCGGGATCAAGCTCGGCCCGGGAACGCTGTACGGCGCGCTGAGTCGGCTAGAAGACCGGGGCTGGATCGAGGCGCTGCCGGCCGAGGACCGCAGGCGGCCGTACCAGATCACGGCCGCGGGTGCCGAGAGCCTGGCGACGCACCTGGCGACCGCGCAGCAAGTGGCGGCCACCGGCCTGCGCCGGCTCGAGCTGGGGCCGGCCCGATGACGCGGCGCCAGGCAATCGGGGCTATCCGGTCGGGGCCATCGGGACCATCGGGATCGGGACCATCGGGGCCATCGGGGCCATCGGGGCGGTCTGCGGCTGTGCGACCGGGAACTGGCGGTCCGCGCCGATCCGCCGGGGGATCGGGCCGGCCGTGGCCGGCCGGCCTGCTGCTCGCCTATCCCGCTGACTGGCGGGCCCGTTACGGCGGCGAACTCGAACTGCTCATCAGCGATCTGCACGACGGCGGCCGCAAGCCCGTGCCGATGGCTTTCGACCTGCTCCGCGGCGCGGCCACCGCGTGGCTCAGGACGACGAGAGGATCCGCCATGTCCGAGCGCTCCCGTGACGCGCTGATCACCGTGCTGTGGTCGTGGGTCGCCTACGCGGTGACTGCCGCGTGGTTCGGCCACGACCTGGGCATCTATCCCAGTCGCGGTGCCGCGCAGCAGATCGCGGTCGCACATCCGGTCGTCCCGGACGCCTTTCATGTGCTGTTCGCGGTCGGCGTGGTCGGGATCGCCGTTACCGGGGTCGCTGCCGTTCCCTTCGCCTTCGAAGCCGCCCGCTACGCGCGCAAGAATCGGCGGAGCAGCACGTTCGGCATGATGGCGGTGCCCCCTGTTGTCGCGGTCGTCTGGTTCGCCGGCCTGCACTTCATCTCCAGCGGCTCGGCTACGACCGGGCGCCTGACGGTCGCGCTGCTCTGGTTCCTGCTCGGCCTGGCCGGCATCGCCGGATCCACCCAGGCGATCAGCAAGATCGTCGCCGCGACCGAGTTCAGCCGGACCACCTGGCGGATCGGCGCGGGCGCCGCTGCCGCGATAGCCGCGGCGATGCTCGTCGGCACCGGGGCGACGATCGTCTGGGGGCTGGCGTTCCGGGCCAGCCAGGTCAACTCCGGCGACGCTGCGGGCTGGCTGGGTGTCACGGCCATCATGTCCGTGACCACGGCCCGGGCAGTCATCGCCCTGATCGGCTCGCGGCGGCGTACGGTCTCTCCCGAGCCGGCCGTCGCTTAAACTGTCCCCGCACCTCCGGCCCCTGGCCGCTGCCGCCCCGGCCAGCCCGCCCGGCCCCTCCGCCCCCGTCGGCGGGCTCGCAGCCCGCAGCGGCGACCACCCAATGAACCCCTGGTGGCGCTATAGCACCACCAGGGGTTCATTGGGTCGCCTGCTGCACGGGGTGGTGGGGTGGCTTGCTGGGCTGGGCGCCACGCTGGGTGGCCAGCGAAACCAGGTCGGGGCCGCTCGGCCGCGTTGATCACGGTATGACGGCGACGTGGCCGGGGTGACCGGCCTGGTCGCCCGCCGCGCCGCCCTCGCCCGCCGCGCCGCCCTCGCCCGCCGCGCCGCCTGCCGTGAACTTGCCCGGATCGCTGCTGAACCGGTGCCCGCAGTGATCGGAGCAGAAGTAATACGTGCGCCCCCCGTGCCTGGCCTTGGCTGGAGCGTGCTCGACCTGGACCTGCATGCCGCACACCGGGTCCTTGGCGTAGCCACGGCCAGCACCGAAGCGCTCGCGGCTGCGGTAGAGCCAGTAGAGGGCGGCGAACGCGGCAAGCGAGACGATGTCGAGCACCGTCGTGTAGTTCCAGGCCCACACATCGCGTCCGATCATTCCCCGCGCGGTGCCCCCAGCAGGCACTGGCGCGATGCCAGCGGCCTTGAACAGGTACTCGGTGATCAGCCCGGTGGCGCTCATCGTCGCCCAGAACACGGCGAGCAGCTTGACCGTCAGCGCGGTCCCGTAGAACTTCCGGTAGATGAGCAGCAGCGGCAGGGTGATCAGGTCAGCGAAGACAAAGGCGATCGTGCCCCCGAAGCTGATCCCGCCGGTCCAGAGCGCCGCCGCGAGCGGCACATTGCCGATCGAGCACACGAAGCTGATGATCGCGAGGAACGGGCCGAGCAGGACGTTCTCCAGGTCCGACCAGAACCCGTGACCGGTGAGGAACAGCGACTGCCAGAAGCTGACCGGGACGGCGACGTCGGCGAACCCGGCCACGACGAATCCGACGAGCAGTTCCTTGCGCAGCATCGTCAGGTCGCTGATCGTGTAGCTGGCGGCGTCGGCCCAGCCGGCCAGCGTCCTGATGCCCGATCGCGAGCCGGGGACGTCATCGCCCGCCGCACTGGCGTGGTGCCCATGCCCGGAGCCCTGCTGCCCGCCCGGCCCGGCGAGCCGCGCCCTGGCACGCTCCTGCTGGCCGGGCCGCACGACCCGCGGCAGCACGATCGCGAGCAGCGCGATCATGATGGTCCCGCCCGCGAACTCCGCAGCGGCGAACTGCCAGCCGATCAGCAGCCAGAGCACGATCCCGAGCTCGAATACCAGGTTGGTCGAGGCGAACATGAACGCCTGGGCCGCCGTGAAGTCGGCGCCCCGCACGAACAGTGTCTTGGCCAGTGCCGACGCCGCATATGAGCAGGACGAGGAGATCGCGCCGAAGAAGCCGGCCTTCGCGATCGTCCGGGGACGGTGGTCGCCGAGCGCGCGGCGCATCCCCGCCCTGGAGACGAACGCCTGGACCGCGCCGGACAGGCCGAAGCCGAGGACGAGAGCCCACAAGGTCTCCCAGAACATGCCGGCCCCATCGGCAAGACTTCGACCGATCGTGTCCAGAACATTGATCACAGCGATACTCCCGAGCAGGTCATGACTTGACGAGCCGCTCGATGGCGGCGGAGGCCTCGCGGATCTTGTCCTGCGCATCGGGTCCGCCGGTGGCGATCGCGTTGGTCACGCAGTGCCCGAGGTGGTCTTCGAGCAACTCGAGCGCGACCGCCTGCAGTGCCTTCGTGGACGCGGAGATCTGGGTCAGGATGTCGATGCAGTACTTATCCTCGGCAACCATCCGCTGCAGGCCGCGCACCTGACCCTCGATCCGCCGCAGCCGTTTCTGCACTGCTTCCTTTTTGCCGCTGTAACCACGCTCCACAGCGCTCTCCCTTGCCTGTGCCGCCGCGGCCAAACATACCACAGGGGGGTATCTGGCCAGCGGCCAGGGATCAGGAACCGCGTAGGCGTGCATAATGGCCCGAAACCGCCGGCACCGGTGCGGGCCGGCCGCGGACGTGAGCGAGGGACCCGGCAGTGGGGCAAGCGCAATCGAGCTACGACTTCATCATCATCGGCGGCGGCTCGGCGGGCAGCGCGCTGGCCAGCAGGCTCTCCGCCGACGCCGCGAACCGCGTGCTGGTACTCGAGGCCGGCCGGCCGGACTACAGGTGGGATGTCTTCATCCACATGCCCGCCGCGCTGACCATCCCGATCGGCAGCAAGTTCTACGACTGGAAGTACGAGTCCGAGCCCGAGCCCGAGATGAACGGTCGGCGGATCTACCATGCCAGGGGCAAGGTTCTCGGCGGGTCGAGCAGCATCAACGGCATGATCTTCCAGCGCGGCAATCCGATGGACTACCAGCGCTGGGCCGGCGATCCGGGAATGGCGGACTGGGACTACGCGCACTGCCTGCCGTACTTCAAGAAGATGGAGACCTGCCTGGCGGGCGGGGACGAGTTCCGCGGAACCGCTGGTCCGCTGCTGCTGGAGCGCGGGCCGGCCACCAACCCGCTGTTCACCGCGTTCTTCGAGGCGGTGCAGCAGGCGGGCTACGCGCTCACCAAGGACGTGAACGGGTACCGCCAGGAGGGCTTCGCCGCCTTCGACCGGACGATCTACCGCGGCAGGCGGCTGTCCGCCGCCCGCGCGTACCTGCATCCGGTGATGCGCCGGCCGAACCTGACGGTGCGCTGCCGCGCGTTCGTGACGAAGATCCTCTTCGAAGGCAACCGGGCCGTCGGCGTCGAGTACCGCGAGCACGGGCCCGCCGGGGCAGGCGGCAAAGGTCAGCCGCAGCGAGTTCGCGCGGGCCAGGTCATCCTGTGCGGCGGAGCGATCAACTCGCCGCAACTGCTCCAGCTCTCCGGCGTCGGACCGGCCGGGCTGCTCCGCGAGCACGGCATCGACGTGGTCGCCGGCCTGCCCGGCGTCGGCGAGAACCTGCAGGATCACCTCGAGGTCTACGTCCAGTACGCCTGCAAGCAGCCGGTCTCGATGGCCCCCGCGCTGAAGTGGCGCAACCGCCCGATGATCGGCGCCAAGTGGCTCTTCGGGCGGACCGGCCCCGGGGCGACGAACCATTTCGAGGGCGGCGGCTTCGCCAGGTCCAACGACGACGTGCCGTACCCGAACCTGATGTTCCACTTCCTGCCGATCGCGATCAGGTACGACGGATCGGCGCCGGCCGGCGGGCACGGCTACCAGGTGCACATCGGCCCGATGTACTCCGACGCCCGCGGCTCGGTCCGGGTCGTCTCGGCCGACCCGGCCGACCACCCGGCGCTGCGGTTCAACTACCTGTCCACCGACACCGACCGGCGCGAGTGGATCGAGGCGATCAGGGTGGCGCGGGACATCCTGAATCAGCCCGCGCTCACGCCCTACAACGGCGGGGAACTCTCGCCCGGGCCGTCCGTCGCGACCGGCGAGCAGATCCTGGACTGGGTCCGCCGCGACGGCGAGACGGCGCTGCACCCGTCCTGCACCTGCGCGATGGGCACCGGCGAGATGTCCGTGGTCGATCCGGCCAGCATGGCGGTGCACGGGATCGACGGGCTGAAGGTCGTGGACGCATCGGTGATGCCGTATGTCACGAACGGCAACATCTACGCGCCGGTCATGATGGTCGCGGAGAAGGCCGCCGACCTGATCCTGGGCAACCAGCCGCTGCCGCCGGCCGAGGTGGAGTTCTACCGGAGCGCGCCCGGCACGGACCGTTCCGAGGTAGCCACTCCGGCCGAATAGACCAGGCCAAAGTGACAAGGACAGCCTTAACGGGTCGCACCCGCCAGTGCGGCCGGCCGCCTGACGTGCCGACCGCGATTCCCGCCCGATCACCAGTTCCGTCCCCCCGGAGCCGGAGTATTAGGCAGGAACGACGAGCACCTTCCCCACCACGCCGTTCTGCACGGCGTCCTGCGCCGCGGCGATGTCGTCCAGGCGGAACTTATGCACTGGCAGTTCTGTCAGCGCGGCGCTGGTCAGGGCCGCGGTAATGTCCGCGACCGCGCGCTCCATGGCGTCTGCGGCGACACCGTAGAGCAGCACGAACCGCAGGACCACGTTAGCGTTCATGCATGCCCGGACGGGCAGGACCGGATCATTTGCCTCTGCGGCGTACGTCACGATCTGGCTGCCAGGATTGATGACTGCCAGGTCAAGCTGCAGGTTCGCGCCGAGCGCGACCTCGATGACCCGGTCGACCGGGCCGAAGGAGCTGATCTCCTCCGACGCCGACGGCTCGCGGTAGTTCACGACCAGGTCGGCGCCGGCCTTCCTGGCCAGCTCCGCCTTCTCCGGGCCGCTGACCGTGGTGATCACCCGCGCGCCGAAGAACTTGGCCAGCTCGATCGCGAAGTGGCCGACCGCGCCAGCGCCGCCGGCCACCAGCACCGTCTTGCCCTCGACGGGGCCGTCGGCGGTCAGGCAGCGGTGCGCGGTCATCGCCGGCACGCCCAGGCTGGCACCGAGTTCCGCCGAGACACCGTCAGGCAGCGGAACCGCCTGCTTCTGCGGGACGACGGTCCACTCAGCGGCCGTCCCCCACTGGCGTCCGGCCGCGGCCATATAGACCCAGACCCGCTGGCCGATCCGGCCAGGATCGACGCCGTCGCCGACCGCGTCGATCACGCCGGCTCCGTCGTGGTGGGGAATCTGGAAGCTGTCGATCGGCCGCGGCGTCGATCCGCTGCGTGACTTCCAGTCGGTCGGGTTGACGCCGGAATATTCGATCTTGACCCGGACCTCGCCAGGGCCGGGCTGGGGCCGCTCGATCTCCTCGACCCGCAGTACGTCGCTGCCCGCGCCGTAGCGGTCATAGAGCGCAGCTCGCATACTGGCAGTACTCCCGTCTGGTTCGACCGCTCGGATGGTCCGGCTCTCTCCGATCATTGCACGCTCGCACCGTGCTACCCCGCCTGAGCTGAATCAGTCGCCGGGCGCGCCGCGGACTGGCCGTCCCGTGCTTGCCCCCGGTGCTTGCCGCCCCGTGCTTGCCGCCCCGTGCTTGCCCCCGGTGCTTGCCGCCCCGTGCTTGCCGCCCCGAGCGGATGGATGTGCCATCCATCACTGCCTGCCCGGATGAATGGCACATCCATCCGGGCAGCGGGCGGGAGCGGTTGGAGCCGGACGGTCGGGTCACCGGAGACGCCGGCCGACGTTGCATGGCCGGCCGGTGTCGCAGGGCCGGCGGGCGTGGCGGGGCCGGCCGAGCCGGTACGCTCCGCTTCCTCCAGTGCCATCAGCTCGGCCAGCTCCGGATCCAGGTCTCCCGGCGAGGTCACGGCCGCCACCGCGGTGCGCGTCGGCCGACCGAGATCATCAGCCGCTGTCCCCTGCCGAACATAAGGTCTCCTTCCGGGCGGTCTCGGCATCATTATCGTTCCCAGCCGGGTACGGCGGCGAACAACACCGGTTATTCTGACCATTTCCTGCGATGGCCGACACCGTCTATGCCTTCTTACGAATCAGGTCTTGTATGGGCCTTTCCCGGCCACTCGTAACGCGCAACTTCGAAGCACGCTAATCGCTGCTTGCCCCCCAGCGGGGAACTCGCCCGGAGCGGTGCAGCAGACTAGGCCGGTGACCTCTGATGCACTGCCCTATGACCCGCGCGACCCGCGCGGCCTGCGATCCGACGCCCCGCTGCTGGCCGGCTGGCTGACCTTTACCGCCCAGGCCGAGGCCGGGGAGCTCACGCCGATGGCCGTCCCAGGGCACAAGCAGCGGCAGGACCTGACCGGTGCCGTGGTGGCCGGTGACGCTCCGCTGTACGGCGGGGTCGACTCGATCAAGCACGCCGACGTGCCGCTGGCCGATGCCGAGGCACGGGCGGCGGCGCTCTGGGGCGCCGACTGGTGCCGCTTCTCGGTCGCTGGCTCGACCCACGGCAACCAGGCCCTGGCCCTGGCGGTCGGCGGTGACGGCCGGGAGATTATCGTCACCCGCATCCTGCACCGCTCGCTCCTGCTCGGCCTGGTGCTCGCCGGGCTGCGCCCGGTCTGGGTCAGGCCCGAGCTTGACCAGGCGACCGGGCTGCCCGCCGCCGTGGCGGTCGCCACGGTCCGCGCCGCCCTGAAGGAGCACCCGGACGCCTGCGGCGTGTTCCTCGGCGACCCGTCGTATGTCGGGACGACGGGCGACCTGGCCGGGCACGCCGACGCCGCGCACGAGGCGGGCGTACCGCTGCTCGTCGACCAGGCCTGGGCAGCGCACCTCGGCTTCCACCCCGACCTCCCGGCGCACGCCATCCAGGCCGGGGCCGACGCGCTGGTGACGAGCGCGCACAAGGCGCTGCCCGCCTACACCCAGGGTGCGATCGTGCTCGCCAGAACCGAGCGGCTCCAGGCGGCCCGGCTGAACCGGGCCTTCGAGGCCACCCACACCACCAGCCCGGCCGGCTCCATCGCCGCGAGCATCGACGCTGCCCGGGCGCTGCTGGCCAGGGATGGGCGCGACTTGTGCGAGCGGCTGCTCGGCTGCGTCGCCGGGGCGAAGAAGCAGCTGGCGCAGGTGCCGGGCGTCCGGGTCCTGGACGGGCCGGGCGTCGAGCCGACCAAGCTGGTCGTGCTGCTGGCCGGCACCGGCGCGCACGGCTACGCGATCGAGGCTGACCTGGTCGCGGCGGGGATGCCGGTCGAGAGCGCCGACCGCGACACCGTCATCCCGATCGTGACGATCGCGGACGACGAGGAGCGGGTGGCGGCGTTCCTCGACGTCCTGACCGCGTCGATCGAGCGGCACCGCGGCACGCCGCGCACGCCGAAGATCGCCGCCTCGTGGTCCGTCGTGCCGCAGACCGTGCTGTCGCCGCGCGAGGCCTTCTTCGCGGATAACGAGACCGTTCCCGCCAGTGCCGCGGTCGGCCGGGTGAGCGCCGAGCTGATCGCGCCCTATCCGCCCGGGGTGCCGGTCCTGGCGCCTGGTGAGCTGATCACGGCCGAGGCGATCGAGTCGCTGCGCGAGGTGAAGGCCGACGGCGGACGGATCGCCTACGCCGCCGACCCGTCCCTGGAGACCTTCCAGGTCATAGCCGGCTAGCCCGCAGGCTCGCGCACCGGGATTCCGGCCGGTCGCCGGACACCGCCGGTACGACTCCGCCGGTACGACTCCGCCAGTACGACTCCGCCAGTACGACTCCGCCAGTACGACTCCGCCAGTACGACTCGTACCAGCGCTCCCGCAGCAGGACAGCAGCCTGGCGCCAGGACTACAGCCCGGCGCCAGGACTACAGCCCGGCGACCGACACCTGCGCCGGATGCTCGACGGTGAACCGGTGCCTGATCGTCGCCGACTGCCCGGCCGGCAGGGCGAGCTCCCAGGTGAGCTCGCCCAGGTCGGTCTGCCCGGCCGGGGCCGGGCTCGCCTCCCGCAGCCTGACCTTGATCTCCGCGTCGGCGGAGACCGGTATGTGGTCGTGCACGCTGATCCTGACCTGACCGGGCCGGTGGTTCTCGATCGTCGTCTCGTATGCGATATCCACCGTGCGGGTGCTGCCGATCACCGCCTTGCTCGTGGCGCGGCGGTGCAGCTTCCGCTCGATCCTGATCTGATCGTCGACTCCGAGCTGAAGCTCGAATTCCTCGCCCGCGGCGACGGTCTGCAGGGCGGTCTCGCCCGCGAACTGGCCGTCGTGGAAGATCCTGGCGGGCCCGGCGAGGAGCAGCAGCGGCGAGGTGTTCGTCATGGTGGCCCGCAGGTAGGCCTCGGGTGCCAGGACCGGCACCGTGAGGTGGTCGACGGCCGCGTCGAGGTCGAACCGCGAGATCGTGGTCTTGTGCGGGTTGCCGTCGGCGGGCACCGCGAGCGGTCGCGGCACGTGGTAAACCTGTCCGGCCGCTGACTCGCCGAGCTCGGCAGTCATCGGGGCCGCCTGCGGCGCCATGACCGGCTGAGCGGCCGCCGCGAAGCCAGGTGGGACGGCCTCCTCGGCCGGGCCGCCGGCCGACAGCATGGCCGACCTGGCGCGCATCCGCAGGCCGGGAGGCGACTCGGGCGAGCGGCGGCTGATATACCACGGCCGCAGCTCGGGCAGTTCGGAGTGCCGGCCCCGGCGGGTGGTGGACAGCACCAGCGGCACCGCGGGCCAGTCCTCCCCGGTGCGCTGGATGACCTGGGCCAGGTAGCTCACCGTCAGCAGCTCGCCGCTCAGGCCCAGGTCATACAGCGGCTGCCAGGACGCGCCCGGCACGTGGTACGCAAGCTCGATCTCGGCCCTGGTATCGGCCGTCGCCTCGATGGCGGCGGACACCTCGGTGAATTCGGCCGCACCCGCGCGCCGCTCGGCATCGGCCAGGCGCTGCTCGGCGGCCTGCAGCTCGCGCTCGTCGGCGCGCTTGCGCGCGGCGATCTCCCGGCGGCGCTCCAGCGCGCTGGCCGTGCTGGCGGCCAGATGATCGGCCATCCGGGCAAGCTCGTCATGGCCGGCCCGCCCGGACCCCACCGCCCGGGCCAGCGCAGTGGCGGCCGACTCGGACAGGTGGCCGGCGAAGCCGAGACGCGCCTGCTCCGCCGCGTCCTCGTCCGCCAGCGCCTGGACCGTGTCGCGGCAGCTCTCGGCCTCCGACCGCAGCCGCACAACCTCCGCGCGCACCGGGTCGGCACCGTACCCCCGCTCCACCTCGACCTCGAGCAAGGCCACGTCGTGGCCCCGGACAGCCACCCGGACCGAGGCCGGGTCCGCCGAGGGCGGCAGGCCGCCGACCACGACGGGCCGGAGTCCGGCGGCCAGATCCAGGACGCCGGTGCGCACTACGCGCGCCCCGTCGCGGAAGACGGTCACGGCCGTGATCGGGGCGTCCAGGTCGGTCGCCATGCCGCTCTCCTCCCGGTCAGCGCCAGCTCCCGACATTACCCGCGCGCCACGCGCGCCACCGAGCACTACCCGCGCGCCACGCGCGCCACCGAGGCGTGCAGGGCGAATAGGACGGCGACATAGTTGCCGAACTGCGATGGGCTATGGACACTGTTAGCCGTAGACTAGGGCACCGCTCGGTCATAAGGGAGCCACACATGGACATGTCAGTATCGGGTCCGGCTCGCCAGCAAGCTGCCCAGGGCGGGAAGGCCACCCCGCATCCGGTGCCGGGATCGCCTGAGGATCCGCTGACCGACGCGATGCGGATCGCGCACGGCGCGGTGGCGGCCGGCGTGGGCCTCAAGCTGCTTGGCGGCCTCGGCGTGCGGGTGGTCTGCCCGGATTACCCGCCCAGGCTCCGCCGTGACCAGGACATCGACTTTGTCTGTCTGTCGAAGGAGCGCAAGGCGGTCGCCGCTCATCTGGAAGAGGCCGGCTGCGAGGCCGATCGCCGGTTCAACAACCTCAACGGCGACCGGCAGATGTACTTCACGGCTCCGTCCGGCCGGCCCATGGATGTCATGGTCGACCGGCTCACGATGTGCCACGTCCTGGACTTCCGCCCGTCGTTCCGCAAGCTGCCGCATACCGTCGACGTGGTCGACCTGCTGCTGTCCAAGCTCCAGATCGTCGAGCTGAACGAGAAGGACGCCAGGGACATCATCCAGCTGCTGTCCTGCATACCGATCGCTCCGGCGGGGGACGGGCTGGCGATCGACTCGGACCGGTTCTGCGGCGTGCTCGGAGCTGACTGGGGCTGGTGGCGGACGGTCACCGGCAACCTGGACAGGCTGCCGGGGCTGATCGCCGAGCGTCCGCACCTTGCTCAGCCGGGCATGCCGTTCGACCCGGTGCAGCAGGCCGCCCGGCTGCGGCAGGTAGCCGACGCGACGCCCAAGAGCATAAAGTGGAAGATGCGCGCCGGCATCGGCGACAAGGTCCGCTGGTACGAGCTTCCTGAGGAAGTAGGCCACTGAGCCGGACCACGCGGTATGGCACTGCGAGGGCGCCAATCGCCGGATTGCGAAGTCGGCACTTCGGATTTGTAACAAACCATCACTTGACGCCCAGTTATGCGGCCTGCTACACCCTTGCGTAGGCAATAGTCAACGGGGCGGGGTTGCGTCAGATGAAGATCTTTTTTGCCACGGACATCCACGGATCGGAGATCTGCTGGCGCAAATTCCTCAATGCCGCCGCTTTTTACAAGGCTGACATGGTCATTCTCGGCGGTGACGTCACCGGCAAAGTGATGATCCCGATCGTGCAGCACAACGGCTACTGGCAGGTCACCCTCCGCGGGGAGTCGCAGCGGATCGAGTCGCGCGAGGCGCTGGCCGAGGTCGAGAAGCAGATCCGGAACCGCGGCTCCTACCCGGCCATCGTGAGCCCGGACGAGCTGCAGCACCTGAGCGAGCACGAGGGCGAGGTCGACCGCCGGTTCAGCGTCGAGATGATGCACTCGCTCGACCGCTGGCTCGATATGGCGGACACCAAGCTCCAGGGCGGTCAGATCGGCTGCATCCTCAATGGCGGCAACGACGACATCTTCGAGATCGACGACATGATCGAGTCCTCGCCGTGCGTCACCTTCGCCGAGGGCAAGGTGCTCGACCTCGGCGGCTTCAGCCTGGTCTCGATGGGATGGACCAACCCGACGCCGCGGGACACGTTCCGCGAGGCGCCCGAAGACCAGCTCGCGGCGAAGATCGAGGCGGTCGCCGAGCACGTGCCCGACATGGGGCGGGCCATCTTCAACTTCCACGCCCCGCCTTACGGCACCGGGCTTGACGAGGCTCCGGCGCTCGACGAGACGCTGCGGCCGACGCACGGCGGTGCCGTGATGAAGCCCGTCGGCTCGATGGCCGTGCGCGACTCGATCGTGACGCATCAGCCGCTGCTCTCGGTGCACGGCCACATCCACGAGAGCCGCGGCATCAAGAAGATGGGCCGGACGCTCGCCATCAACCCGGGCAGCGTCTACGGCGACGGCGTGCTCCAGGGAGCGGTGATCGAACTGGACGCCAAGAAGGCGAAAGTCAGCAGATATCTGCTGGTAAACGGATAGCCCGTGGCGCCCGCCCAGGCCCAGCTAGACGGCTCAGAAGGACGGCTGTACGACCAGCCGAAATGTCACGGAAGGACTTGCCCAACCCGAGTGACAGCACGTGCGGGAAGTGACACAGTATACGGAAAGTAACGTAACGCACTAACAATGGCTGATCGGCGCCGCGCAGAACCGGTCAGCCGGACCGGCCGAACCCCGCGGCCGGGCTGCGAAGCGTTGCCCTCACCAGTACCTGGAGGCGGAGTAGTACATGGCTGCTGAAGCTCTCGGCAACGAGACGCCGACTCTTTTCCTGAGGAAAGCGACCGGCCTGGTCAGAGGCTGGTCTGTCCGGGACTCGATGATCTACGCGACCCTGTCGACCAACGTGGTCACGCTCGGCATCTTCGAGTTCTCCTACCAGTCGTTCTTCCCTAAGGGCCAGTTGCTGACCGCGGTTCTCGTCTCGGCGGTCTGGGTCTCGTTCCTGGTCATCGCCTACGCGGGACTGATCGTCACGATTCCGCGGGCCGGCGGCGACTACGTCTGGCAGACCAGGATCCTGGGCAGCGGGATCGGCTTCGTGATGGCCGCCACCGGCTGGTGGTTCATCCTGTGGCTCTGGGCACCGATCTACGGCAACGTGCTCTCGGCCGAGTTCTTCCAGCCGCTGCTGGCGACGCTCGGGCATCCGAGCGCGGCCACCTGGTTCGCGGGGAAGAACGGCATCTTCCTGGTCTCAGTGATCACGATCGGGCTGGCGGGCCTGCTCGTCTCGCTCGGAATGGCCGGCTATGCCAGGCTGCAGAAGTGGGGCTTCTACGGCGGCCTCCTGGGGTTCGGCGTGATCCTGCTGCTGCTCGCGATCAATAATCACGCCAGCTTCGTCAGCTCGTTCAACCTCGAGGCACACAAGATCTTCGGCGTGGCCAACGCGTATCAGAAGACGAACGCCGGCGCGAAGGCGTCCGGCTATGTCTCGCCGGCGTTCGGGTTCAGCCCGGTCAGCGCGAGCATGCTGCTGGTGCCGATGATGATGTTCTACCTGCTCTGGCCGAACTGGGGCTCGACGCTGTACGGCGAGATCCGCGGGGCCAGCGACTTCCGGCGGGTCTTCGCCGGCATGTTCGGCGGCCTGTGGATCACGGTGGCGCTGTCGGTGCTGTTCCTGGTGCTGGTCAACAAGACCATGGGCCAGGCGTTCTACAACAACACCGGCGCGCTGTACTGGAGCGCTTACTACGGCGGTAAGGTGCCCGCGGCGATCCCGATCTGGCCGTATCCGGTGATGTTCATCGGCTGGATGGTGCACAACCAGATCTTCCAGGTCGTGCTGCTCGTGGTCATGTTCCTGTGGTTCATCGCGTGGGTCGGCACGCTGTTCCTGTCCTCGACCCGGGTGATCTTCGCGGCGGCGTTCGACCGGATCCTGCCTGACCGGGCCGCCGAGGTCTCGGAGAAGCGCAAGGTGCCGATGTACTCGCTGGTCCTGATGCTGCTTCCGGCGATCGGGCTCAGCGCCGTCTACGCGTACTGGTCGAAGTTCTACACCTACACGCTGGACGCGACCCTGGTCATCGCGGTGACCTACCTGTTCACCGCGATCGCGGTGGTGCTGCTTCCGTTCATCAAGAAGGAACTCTGGCAGGCGTCGCCGGCCAGCCGGATCAAGCTGCTCGGCGTGCCGATCGTGCCGGTCGCCGGCTGGATCACGATCGGCCTGCTCGGGTTCAACCTCTACGAGTGGCTGACCAACGCTGCCTACGGAGTCAACAACAATGACTCGCTGATCTACATGGGCGCGATGTACGTGCTTGCCATCGTCATCTACGTGGTAGCGCGCATCGTGCGCAGCCGGCAGGGGATCGACCTCGGCCTGATCAACAAGGAGATTCCGGTCGAGTAGCCGGGACAGCTTGGAACATCGTCGGCCCGTTGATGCTGCTATGACGACATCAGCGGGCCGACGATGCGGTTAAGGCAGTAACGCCGGGACGGGAGCGGCTCAGCGCAAGCGGCCGGCCCGGCGTCAGGTAAGAAGCAGAGCTATGGGGGCCTCCAGGTTATGAATGACATCCCGAGCCGGGCCCGCGTCGTCATCATCGGCGCGGGGATCGTGGGCAACAGCCTCGCCTATCACCTGGCCGAGCTTGGCTGGCGCGATCTGGTCCTGATCGACAAGGGACCGATGCCCAATCCGGGGGGCTCGACCGGGCACGCGTCCAACTTCATCTACCCGATCGATTACTCCAAGATGATGATGGAGCTGACCCGCGACAGCACGGAGCAGTACAAACAGCTCGGCGTGTTCACCGAGTCCGGCGGTCTCGAGGTAGCCCGCTCCCCGGAGCGGATGACCGAGCTGCGGCGGCGCTGCACCGCGGCGAAGGCCTGGGAGATACCCGCCGAGCTGATGACCCCGGCGCAGGTCCGCGATCTCGTCCCGTTCCTCGACGACTCGGTGATCCTCGGCGGCGCCTACTTCCCGACCGTCGGGGTCGTGGACTCGCTGCGGGCCGGGACGCTGATGCGCGAGCACGCGGAGAACTCCGGCGCGCTGACCGTCGTGCCGAACACCGAGATCCTCGGGATCGACACCGCACCGGACGGCGCCGGGTCCGGCCGCCCGGGCGGCCGGATAACCGGCGTGCGCACGATGGCCGGCGACATAGCCACCGAGCTCGTCGTGATCTGCTGCGGCGTCTGGTCGCCGCGGCTGGCGACGATGGCCGGCGCCAGGATCCCGCTGACCCCGATCGTGCACCAGATGATCAGCGTCGGGCCGATCGCGCAGTTCGCCGACAGGCCGGGCGAGATCAGTTACCCGATCGTGCGCGACGTGGACCTCAACATGTACGAGCGGCAGCACGGCGGCGACATGGAGGTCGGCTCGTACGCGCACCGGCCGATCATCGTCGACCCCGATGCCATCCCGTCGATCGAGCAGTCCGTGCTCTCGCCGACCGAGCTGCCATTCACCCAGGACGACTTCGACCCGCAGCTGGCACAGGTGCTCGAGCTGATGCCGGAATTGCTCGGCGATGAGCGGGCGGGAATTCGTTATGCCATCAATGGCCTGATCTCGATGACGCCCGACGGGCATCCGGCTATCGGGGAGACCCCGGAGGTCGCCGGGCTGTGGTCGGTCGCCGCGAGCTGGATCAAGGAAGGGCCCGGCATCGGCCGCGCGGCCGCGGAGTGGATGACCGGCGGCGCGCCGGAGATCGACATCCACGAGGCCGACATCTCGCGGTTCTGGCCGCACCAGCGGACCGCCGCGCACGTCACGGCGCGGGCGGCCGAGGGCTTCAACAAGATGTACGGGATCGTCCACCCGGGCGAGCAGTGGGAGTCCGGGCGGCCGACGAGGGTCAGCCCGGCCTACGACCGCGAGCGCGACCTCGGCGCGGTGTTCTTCGAGACGGCCGGCTGGGAGCGGCCGTTCTGGTACGAGTCCAACTCCGGGCTGCTCGACCGGTACACGGGGCAGCTGATGCCGCGGTCCGCTGAGTGGGAGTCGCGCTGGTGGTCGCCGATCATCAACGCGGAGCACCTGGCGATGCGGGAGCACGCCGCGCTGATCGACCTGAGTGCGTTCGCGGTGCTCGACATCGCCGGCCCCGATGCGCTCGCCGCCGTGCAGTACCTCGCGGTCGCCCAGCTCGACGTCGCGCCCGGGCGGGTGGTCTACACCTCGCTGCTCGACGACCGCGGCGGGTTCCGCGGTGACCTGACGATGATGCGGCTCGCGGCGGACAAGTTCCGCGTCGTGACCGGCGGGGCCACCGGGATGATGGACCTCAAGTGGATCACCGATCACCTGCCGGCCGGCTGCCAGGCCGTCGTTACCGACGTCACCTCGGCCTGGACCACGCTCGGCCTGTGGGGGCCAAAGGCCAGGGAGATCCTCGCCAGGGTCACCTCCGACGACGTGTCGCACCCCGGCATGCCGTTCGGGACGTGCCAGGAGATCGAAGTCGGCGGGCTGACCGTGCTGGCGTCCCGCATCTCCTACGTAGGCGAGCTCGGCTGGGAGCTCTACCTGCCGATGGAGGAGGGCGGCAAGCTCTGGGACGCGCTCTGGGATGCTGGCCAGCCATCGGGCATGATCGCGGCCGGCATCGGCGTGTACGGGACCACAGGCCGGCTGGAGAAGGGTTACCGCGCGTTCGGCAATGAGCTGACCGGCGACTTCAACCTGGTCGAGGCCGGCATGACCAGGCCCAAGGTCAAGGCGCAGGACTTCCTCGGCAAGGCCGCGTACCTGGCCCAGCGCGAGCAGCCGTCGGCCGCCGTGCTGTGCACGCTGACGGTCGACGACCACGCGCCGGCCTCCGGTGAGCTTCGCTATCCGCTGGGCGGCGAGCCCGTGCTCGGGCCCGACGGCGCGGTGCTGACCGACTCGCGCGGCCGGACGTCGTACGTGACCAGCGCGGGCTCCGGCCCGTCGGTCGGCAAGCACATCCTGCTGGCATACCTGCCGGCCGGCCAGGCGGCGGTGGGAAGCAAGCTCGCGGTCGAGTACCTCGGCGAGCAGTACCCGGTCACCGTCGCGGTGGCGGGCTCGACGCCGCTGTTCGACCCGGCGAACGACCGGATCAGGTGCTGACGCCCGTGGAAATCTGCGTCTGCGTGAAACGGGTGCCGATGGTCGGCGGGGCGATCATGGTGACGCCGGACGGGCTCGAGGTCGACACGACGATGTCCGGCTTCACGGTCAGCCCGCATGAGGAGTGCGCGGTCGAGGAGGCGGTGCAGATCACTGAGCGGCTCGGCGGCTCGGTCACGGTGCTGACCCTCGGACCGCCCGAGGCGGCCGGTCAGCTGCGCGACATGCTCGCGCTCGGGGCCAGCCGCGGGATCCTGCTCCAGACCGACGACACCGAGTGGGGACCGATCGCGACCGCTGATGCCATTGCCGACGCGGTCGGCGGCGGGGACGTGGCGTACGACCTGCTGCTGTTCGGCAACGAGGCGGCCGACACCGGCGGGTATCAGGTACCCGTCCGGGTGGCGCACTCGCTCGCCCTGCCCTGCGTGACCGGGATCAAGGGGCTTGAGGTCGTCGCGGACGGGGACTGGCCGGAGCGGATCGTGGCCAGCCGCGAGTATCGCGGCACCGAGGAAGTGTTCGACCTGCCGCTTCCCGCCGTCGTCAGCGTGAAGGAAGGGATCAACCTTCCGCGCTATCCGTCGCTGCCCGGCCGGCTGCGGGCGAAGCGGGCCACGATCGAGACAATCGAGCCGAGCTGGCGGCCAAACGGGCTGCGCAAGGAACGGCTGCGGGTTCCTGAAGGTGCCGGCAAGAAGGCACAGGTGCTCGGCACGGGGACCGAGGCGGTCCCCGCCCTGGTCGGCCTGCTCGACGAGCTCGGGGTGCTGTCATGACCGTCCTGTGCCTGATCGAAACCGACGCGGGCGGCGGTGCGGCGGACGCCTCGATGCGAGCGATGACCGTGGCCAGGGGACTGGCCAGGTCGGCGGACGAGGATCTGGCCGCGGCCTGGTTCGGTCCGGCGGAGGCGGTCAGCCCGGGGGAACTGGTGGCCGCTGGCGTCACGCGGGCCTGGGCCATCGGCTCGGCGGAGCTGCCCGGATACGCGCCGCTGGCCTGGGCCCGGGCGCTGGCCGGCCTGGCGGCTGACCCGTCGGCCGATCCGTCGGCCGATCCGTCGGCTGGCCCGCTCGGCGCTTTCGGCTGGCTCTCGGCAGTGGTCGCGGCGGCCACCGACCACGGCAACGAGGTGCTCGCTCATCTCGGCGCGATCACCGGGCTGCCGATGGCGGCGAACTGCGTCTCGGCCTCCCGTACCTCGGCAGGCGAGTGCCGCCTCGTGCGGCAGCGGTGGGCAGGCAGCCTGCTCGAGGATGCTGTCCTGGAGGCACCGGTCGCGCTGCTCACCGTGGCCGCCGACGCCGTCCCCGCCGATGCGGTTCAGGCTGGCGGCGAGGCGGCGGCCGGTGGCGAGGCGGCCGGTGGCGAGGCGGCTGGTGGCGAGGCGGCCGGTGGCGAGGCGGCCGGTGGCGTGGCGGCCGGTGGCGAGGCCGCGATCAGCGTGGCGGCCTACCAGCCCGAGCTGGCCGACGGGGACCTGGCCGTGCTGGCCGCCGAGTCGGCGGACCGGCGCTCCGGCGTATCGCTGGCCAGCGCCCGGGTCGTGATCGGTGGCGGCCGCGGCGTGGGCGGCCCGGAGGGGTTCGCCGTTCTCGAGGAGCTCGCCGGGCTGCTCGGTGCGGCGGTCGGCGTGTCGCGGGTCGTCACCAGCCAGGGCTGGCGACCGCACAAGCAGCAAGTCGGCCAGACGGGAACCAAGATCACGCCCGAGCTCTACCTGGCCTGCGGGATCAGCGGAGCGATCCAGCACATGGCGGGCTGCCAGGGCGCCAAGACGATCGTGGCGATCAACACCGACGCCGGCGCCCCGATCGTCACCAAGGCCGACTACGCGGTGATCGGTGACCTGCACGAGGTGCTCCCCGCGCTCGTCGAGGCCATCAGGGCGCGTCGGCCGTAGCCACGCCGACGCCCCCGGCGGCGCGCGCCGACCATGATCCCGGAAGGCAGCCGATCGTCCCTGGCCGACAGGCTTCCGTGATCACGACGCGGGGGCCCGAGCCGCCCCGCAGGGCTGCCGCGCTCGTCGGCCATGATCGTGGACGATTCTCAGATCGTGGTCGTCTGTCCGCAGATTGCGCTGAGAATCGTCCGCGTTCTGACAATCGTCCACGCTGATCCCGGAAAACCGGGCCTGACCCCCGAGGACCGGGGCTCATCCCGCGCGGGACCGGGGCTCATCCCGCGCGGGACCGGGGCTCATCCCGCGCGGGACCTGGAGCTCACTGGGCTGTCGGGCTCGTCAGGCCGCCAGGCTGTGCCTCAGCAGCCGGCCGGCCCTGGCGCCGGTGTGGCGACCGCGGTCGTAGGTCAGCGCGCCGTTGACGATGACCCAGGACAGGCCGTCGGGCTCGTGCTTGGGGTCGTCGAAAGTCGCGACGTCACGGAACGCGACGGGATCGAAGACAGCGACATCGGCGCCCACTTGCCTGGCTTGTAGATCAGCCCGGTCGACAGGCCGCACGCGCCCTGCTCCATCGCGCGCTCGACCTGCCCGCGCATCGCGGCAAGCTCGGCCGGGGCGGCGGGCCGCGGGTCCTCGCGCCCGATCGTGACCATCCGCATGGTGTTGTGCCCGACCAGCGCCATCGCGTTGCAGGCAAATCCGCCCGCGGTCACGGCGGTGCGGTAGCCGTCCAGGTCAGACCTCACGGCCCCGGCGATCGACTCCAGATGTCTTCGACGCCGGTGGCCGGGAAGCCGCTGAACCCGCAGTTCCCGATGATCAGGCTGGTGCAGCCCTGGGCCACCTTGAACTCCAGGCCGGGGGTGCCGGATCAGCGCGGCGTCGTCGTGCGTGTGCACGTCGACGAAGCCCGGGCTGCACACGAGCTCGCCGCGGGCATCAAGCTCGATAGTCGACGGCCCGGCCTGAGCCGGTTCCGCGCCCGCCGACAGGATCCGGCCGTCGCCGATCGCCACGTCACCATCGGTGAGCGGGCCGCCCGTCCCATCAGCGATAAGGGCGCTCCGCACGACAATCTCGGCGTAGGACGGCATTGGCTTATGATAGGCCGGCCCGCCCGGTATCGGCAGCGGTCACAGTCCGGCGGGTCCCGCCCGGGCGGTCAGGGCTGCACGAGCCTGCCGAGGTGGCTGGCAATCTGGCCGAAGAAGGCGCGAACGGCGGGCTCATCGGCCCACGGGGCGAAGACGAGGCGGTTGCCGCCGACCACCTGACATCGGGGCCGTACAGCACGGGGCCGACCGGGATCGCGGTACCGATCCGGAGCATTAGCTGGTTGCGCCGGGGCACGGGGTTCAGGCCAAGCCAGGTGAGCGGTACCCGGAACGAGGCGTCCCAGCGGTAATCGAACACTTCTAGGATGTCGCTGTCGGCGCGCAGGAGATTCTCGCCGACCGCCAGCATCAGTGTCTCCACGCGGGCAGGATACGGGTGACAAGCGGCAAAGAAGAATAGAAGCGCAAAAGAGGATGATGCCGGTATCGCCGAAAGTCAGGTACAGCGAACCGCGCGAGTGCTGAGAACCCAGGCGTCGCATTGCCACGCGCTGGGAAGCCCGCTCTACGCGGGGCTGCTCAGGCACGCTGCCGAGGATCTGCTGGTCGGCGGTCCCACCGCGGCCGTCCTCGACGGTCATCTGGCTGATCCTGGCCGCAGCGCGCTCGCGCTGCGGATGCTGGGCGGCGTGCACGCACTGGTCCTGACCGGGCGCGCGCCGGATCTGGCCGAGTTCTATCCGACGGCCGGCGGTTCGGCCGATGGCGGGCCGGGGGCGGTACTGGCCTGGAAGGCCATGCGCCGGGTACTCGACGAGCACAGCGAGGAGATCCGTTCCTGGCTGGAACGCCCGCCCCAGACCAACGAGGTCGGCAGGGGAGCGGCCCTGGCCGGAGTGCTGTGCCACCTCGTCGCCGAGACGGCCTGTCCAGTGCGCCTGGTCGAGATCGGGGCGAGTGCGGGGCTCAACCTGCGCGCGGACCGGTTCTGGATCTCTGGCGCCGGGGTCAGCTACGGCGACGAGTCGTCCCCGGTGCGGATGCCGGACGGCTGGCTCGGCCAGCCGCCGGCGGTCCGGCCAGTTGACGTGGTCTCGCGCACCGGCGGTGACCTCAGTCCGGTCGACCCGCTCGGCGAGGACGGCCGGCTCCGGCTCAGCGCCTACGTCTGGGCGGATCAGGTGGTGCGGATGAAGCGGCTGCGCGGTGCGCTCGACCTCGCCGCGCAGATACCGGCCGACCTGCGAGCCGAACCGGCTTCGGCCACGATCGCCGGGATCAGCCTGGTGCCGGGTACCTGGACGGTGCTCTGGCATTCGATCATGCAGCAGTACCTGGACGCGGAGCAGGCACGGGAACTGGCCGCGGGAGTCGCCGCGGTCGCCGCGACCGCAACTGAGTCGGCCCGCTTCGCCCATGTCACGCTGGAACTGGTCAGGGGCACCCCGCAGACGCCGGTCGAGGTCACGGCCTGGCCGGCCGGCACCTGCCGGCGGCTGGGCACCGCGCCGCCCCACGGCCTCCCGGTCACCTGGACCGGCTAGCCCCGGCCTCGCTGCCGGGATGCCGGCCCGGTCGCGACGAGATTGAGGCCCCTCCAGCTCATACCCGGAGGGGCCTGATCACAGAATGCCCAACTACCGGCCCTGGAACCGGTAGCGACACGCGAACATCGACGGCATAGTCGGCGACCAGAGGGTTTCCGGCTGGAGTCGCCCCTGCTGAGGGCGTCCGGAGGGTTCGGGCCGGGCTCCGGAGGGTTCGGGCCTGGCTCCGGCCCTAGGTCGCCCTACTGGCGGCCCGCCCACTGGTAGCGGCGCGATCCGCGGCCGAGGATCCGGTCGATTGCCTTCCCGACGTCGCCCTCCTCGGCGAACATGCGGCGGATGACGTAGGTCATCGTCGGGACGGCCCAGAAGTCGCCGCACACCCACAGGATCGCGGCACCAAGCTGCTGGTCGGCCAGGGGCGGCAGGGTCACGCCAGGAACATGCGCGTACACCGAGTACCAGGACGTCGTCGTGAAGAAGCTCATCGACATGGCCAGGATCCACATCTGCGCATTAGTCAGCACGAGCGCGACGGCCTGGGCGAGCCTCGACATCTTGATCCGGAAGGGCGGTGACGGGACGAACTGCAGCCAGAACAGCACCCCGGTCAGGAAGAAGGTGCCGTGCACCAGCCAGATGTGGACGGCCTGATCGCGCTCCCCGAGATCGAATGGCCCGGGCAGGTGCCAGAAGACCATCGTGAGGTTGAACAGGATGATGGCCACCAACGGCCTGAGCAGGAACCCGCCGACCGCGCGGACCGGCCGCGACCAGCCGCCGGCCATGACCCCCCTGGTCGCCTCGCGCCCCAGCCGGCCCGGCAGGCCATCGAGCAGCGGCTGCCAGGGAGCGCCGGCCACGATCAGGACCGGCGCGGCGAACATCAGCAGCAGGTGCTGGATCATGTGCACGAAGAAGTAGCTGCCTGACCAGTAGTCGATCGGTGACTCGACCGCGAGCAGCAGGACGGCAAGCCCGCCGTAGAACCACAGCGACCTGAGCCGGCGCTGCCTGGTGCGCTCAGGACGTGACCGGCGGGCCAGCCGGGCCAGCCCGACCTCATGCCAGCACACGAGAATCAGCGCGATGATGGCAAACGGGTCGAACGACCAGTTGCCGGTTAGATAGTGCATTGTTCCTCGCTCAACTGGAAGAGCCGCTGCGGGCCAGCGCCTGCTCGGCCGTCTGGGTGAACTCGACGGCGAATGAGGACGTCGAGCTCGCCGTGCCCGCGCCCGGATCGGAATTGATCTCGGCGCGGATGTGACCGGCCGCGTCGATGGCGAACACGAGGTCGTTGTGGCCGATCATCTGCCCCCCGGGCAGCACCTCGACGGCGATGCCGTAGCTGGCCCACACCTTGCGGAGCTGGCTGAGCGAGCCGGTGAGGTAGAGCCAGTTGCGCTCGCCGGTCAGCCGCTCCCGGCGGTCGAACGCCCGCAGGTATCCCCTGGTGGAGTAGAGCGGGTTGGCCGCGATCGCGACGATCTCGACGTTCGCCGCTTTCGCGCCCAGCATCTGGTCGGCCACCCGCAGCTCCTGGGCGATGAGCGGGCAGTCGGTCGTGCAGACCGGATCGAGGAAGGTCAGCAGCACGACCTTGCCCCGCAGGCTGGCCAGCGAGACTGGCCGGCCGTTCTGGTCGGTCAGCTGGAACGAGGCCGCGGGAACGTCAAGCGGCGCGCTCGAGACGCCGAGCGCCCGAGCGATGATCGGGTCGGCGTTCGGGCTGGCCTGCGCGAGCGCCATCGGGGCGGCACCGAGCAGCACGACAGCGCCTGCCCAGACCGCCAGGATGCCCTGGGCGCTGGCCGATGCGAACCTGCCTGCCAGCCCGGCCGGCCTGAGCCGCTCGCGCCAGGCCGGCCAGGAAAGCCGGCGGGCAGCCGGGTGCGTGGCGTCCGGCTGGCTGGCCGCCACGCCGTCCGGCGACAGCTGCGCCGCAGGCTCTGTCGCGGGAGCAGGCGCTGTCCGGGTCACGGCGACGTAGCCGCCGGCGATGAGCAGCAGCAGCGGGATCATGCTGTTCGGGTCGGTGCCGAGGCCGCCGAGGAAGCCGAGGTCTTCCACGAGCACCCAGTCGGCGAGGCACAGCACCGCCGAGGCGATCACGACCGGCAGGAGCAGCTCTCGTCGCTGGCTGACCAGGCCGATTCCGATGATCGCGAGAGCTCCCACGGCGAATGCGTTAACGCCAAAACCATGACTGGCTGTGACGGACGCGAAGTCCCTGACCGGGCCGGACAGCCCGGAAGGCTGAGGGGTGCCTGCCATGTTCGCGGCCATGCCGGTGAGGGTGCCCGGCTGGCCGTGCGCGGTGCCCGGCCAGAAACCGCGGCCCGGCCAGGCCTGGAGTAGCGCCATGGCGAGGAAGAACGTTCCGATGACCGCGAGCAGCCGCCGGCCGAGGGCGGGCGAGCGCCAGGACTGATCCGGCAGCGCGACGAGGACGCCGGCCAGGCAGTAGAAGAGCGCCGCGCCCGGCGCCCCGAACAGCACCGTCAGCCCGGGTGCCAGCACTCCGCCGAACGCCTCGCCGAAAACCCAGACCACCAGTCCCCAGGCCACGCCGGCCGCCCCGGCCAGCCGCGACCAGGGGCCGCGGGACGCGGCGAGCATCCAGATCCCGATCCCGACCTGGATCCAGACCGCGGCGGCACTGGCCTGGACCGGGTGATAGGACCAGGCGGTTCCGGCCCAGTTCACCAGCTCGCGCACCCAGCCGGGTGAGGTTGCCGCGGCCGGGGCGATGACCTTGCCCGGCAGTCCGGCCGCCATCGCGGGCTGCGCCTGGAGGATGCCGTCGAAGATCCACAGCAGCCCGAAGCTCAGCCGCAGCAGCCTGCGGGCTGCTGCCTCCGGCGGGCGGCCCGCCTCGCCTTGCCCGCCTGTCTCGCCTGCCTGGCCGGTGCCGGTGCGGCCGGAGCGGCCCTGGCCGCCGTATCCGATCAGGCCCGGCCGCCATTCCCTGAGGCAGGCCCAGATGATCGCGAGCGTAGCGAGGGCCAGCAGGGCGGTCAGCCCCTGATGCATCAGCGCGGATCGGAACGCGGCCACGAGTACCGGATTGGAGAGGTTCAGTCGGCTATGCATTCCTGGCATCGGGCTGATTACTCCTCACCGAGCGGGCGCCGGGTGGCCTGGGCCCCGCGCCCTGCTTCACGGGGGTTAGCCATACAGGGTCGGCGGCGCTGAGGCCGGGGAGAGCGCTCTGATCGCTGGCTCGAGGGCCGCGTCGACGACGGCGCGCTGGCCGTCGAGCTTACGCAGCGCCTGGCGCAGCGCCGCCCGGTCGGTGGCTTCGGCCGGCTTGCCGCGGTCGGACAGGACGGTGGCGACATCGCCGGCGACCTGCTCAGCGTGCGGAGCCGCCCAGTCGATCAGCGCGGTAACCGCGCCCTGCAGGTGGTAGCTGGCGAGCGACTCCGGCGTCTGGGCGGTGGTGAGATCGTCGAGAAGCTCGTTGTTAGCAGGCGAGCAGTTGGCCGACGCCGTGTCGGCCACGTTGACCGCGGTCCTGACGTCGTGGCTGGTCCCGGTGTCGATCTCGTGCAGCACGAACAGGGACTCGCGTACGCCGCCGGAGCAGGATTCGATGTCGGCGTTGATCTGATGGAGCAAGCCGCGAAGATCGGCGGCGCGCTGCCCGGTCGTCGGCCGGTGCGAGAGCCCGACGGCGACCGCGGCAGCCAGCAGCACGGCGCCGACTCCCATCGCCCAGCGGGGCGCGCGGCGGGTAGGCCAGCCGCTCCGGCGGAGCGGAATGTAGGGCGGATCCGTCCTGGTGGTCTGCATCTAGCTCGCTCCGCTCTGGCGGGCGAGGCTGGCCGCCCAGGAGTTCAGGTCGCGCGCGGTCACGGCGCCGAGTATGTGCCTGACGATCTGGTGCCTGGCGTTCAGGAAGAAGGTCTGCGGCAAGGCCGCGACTCCGTAGGAAACGGCGACGGCCGCTGACGGGTCGTAGCCGACCGGGTAGCCGACCGCGTGGGCGCGCAGGAACGCCAGCGCGGCGCTGCTCTTGTCGTTGGCGTCCACGCCGATGATGAGAATGCGGCCATGATGGGACCGGTAGAAACCGGCCAGCAGCGGAGTCTCCTTGCGGCAGGGTGCGCACCACGACGCGAAGAAGTTGATGATCACCGGCCGGCCGGCGTCAGCGCGGAGCGCCACCCGCTTGCCGGGATCGCCGAGCCTGCTGAGCGCGAACGGCCGGGCGGGCTTGGGGGTCGCTGGCCGGGCCGAGCCGCCCGCGGTCAGCAC
The DNA here is from genome assembly GCA_035532775.1 of Streptosporangiaceae bacterium. GTDB lineage: Bacteria > Actinomycetota > Actinomycetes > Streptosporangiales > Streptosporangiaceae > Chersky-822. The sequence continues at coordinate 18,764 of DATKQH010000242.1, read as the reverse complement.
CCCGACCGCGACAAAGGCCAGCAGGACGACGGCGACGCCGGTCAGCAGCGCGCTGCGCCTGATGCTGCCGCCGGGACGCCTGATGCGGCCGCCTCGACGCGGTTTCACCAGGCCTCCCGCTGCACGATGCCCTCCTGCTGAATCTGCCCTACTCGGTCACGCCACGCCTGGCCGGCGATAAGCACCTGGTCGTGCGGTGTCTCGTCCCGGACCGGCCCGACCGGCAGTGCCAGTTCGAACCGGCTGCCCTGGCCCAGCGCGCTGGTGACAGTCACCTCACCCCCGTGGCCGCGGGCGACGGCGCGTACGAGCGCAAGCCCGAGGCCTGTTCCGCGGCTGCCAGCGCCGCCGAACGACCGGAACCTGTCGAAGATATGCGGGATGGCTGTCTCGACGATTCCTTCTCCGCTGTCTTCGACCACAATACGGGCGTACTGGTCGACGCTGTCCCGGATGACCGAGATCGTGATCTCGTCCTCCGTGCCCGTGTGCCGGACCGCGTTCTCGATCAGGGCGTCCAGCGCCAGGCCGAGTCGCTCGGCGTCGATCACCGCCGTCACGGGCGCGACCTGGCCGAGCTTCCAGCGGCGTGCCGCGGTCGGCTGCCAGCGCAGGAAAAGCTCGGCCGCGATCAGGTCGAGGTCGGCCGACGCCGGCGAGAGGAAGTCGGGATTCTCTGCCGCGGCCACGAGCAGCAGGCGCTCGCTCAGGGCCTTCAGCCGCTCAAGTTCGCCGACGACGATATGGATGTCGCGCTCCTGGCGTCCGGCCAGGGCGGCAGCCAGCAGCTCGGCGTGGCCGAGCGCAATCGTGATCGGGGTCCTGAGCTGGTGGGAGGCGTCCTGCAGGAACTGGCGCTGAAGCAGCAGAAGCCGCTGAGCCTCGGCGGCGATCCTGGCCCGGTCCCTGGCGGCGATCCTGCGGTTCGCCTGCCAGGCAAGGCCGAGGAAGATGGTGGCGAGCAGCGGGATCTGCTCGGCCGTGGCACCGAACCGCAGATGGCGCAGCGCGTCGTCGCTGATCGCCGCGGCCGTCGTCACCAGCGCGGTGGCGGTCAGCGCGAGCATGCGGCGATTGGGCCACAGGGTGAAGCCGTAGAGCGCGGCCAGGCCGATCCAGATGAGGTCGAAGGGGATCACCTGCCAGGCGGGGAACGCCACGATGGCGATCACGCAGACCAGCCACAGCAGCAGCCAGGCGAACTCAGGCTGGGAGATCGCGGCCGATGGAGCAGCTGTCTGGGGCTGCTCAGGATGCGAGCCGGTAACCCTCACCGCGCACCGTCTCTATTAGGGCGAATCCGAGCTTTACCCTGAGCCGCCTGATGCACACGTCGACAATGTTGGAGCCGGGATCGAACTCGATTCCCCAGACCGAGGCAAGCAGCTCGCTCTTGGTCACCGAGTCACGGCCGTGCTCCATCAGAGCCCGCAGGCAGAGGAACTCGAGTCTGGTCAGGGCCACCGGGCCGGCGCCGCTGTCGGCTACCAGGCGGCCCGCGTCCAACGTCAGGTCACCGACTTGCATGACCTCGGTGCGCAAGGCCTTCTCGCGCAGCCTGGCCCTGACCCGCGCGGTCAGCTCGGCCAGGGAGAATGGCTTGGTCAGGTAATCCCTGGCGCCGAGGTCCAGGCACTCCACTTTGGTCGCCGGGTCTGAGTTGCAGGACAGGATGAGGACCGCCTGGGCCGGATGGGCGCGCAGGATCGCGGCCAGCGCGGTGCGGCCGTCCATGTCGGGCATGATCAGGTCGAGGATCACGAGGTCGTAGCCACCCGTAGCGGCGGACCGCACGCCGCCCGCCGCGTCGCTGGCGATCTCGGTCTGATAGCCGGCACGCTCCAGCGCCCGGCCGACGAATCCGCTGATCTGCGGCTCGTCATCGATGAGCAGAATCCGCGGCGACGCAGCATCGGACGAGGCAGGGCCGACGCAGGCAGACCCGGGTCCAGCCATTCGGGAATCCTCACGTGCCGCGGTCATCGCGCCTTCGATCGTTTCTTCTTAGCGGCCTTCAGGCCACGGTAGCGGACGGCAGGCGGGCAGGTTGGATGCCGCGCCCCCAACGGTCCTCGGCAAGTGGTCTACTCCTGAAGCACCATCAAGTCAAGACTAAAGAACTTAAAAGGCCGTATAACGTTCACGCGATTCTTGAGTGGATTGCCGGCCATCTCACCGGACACGGCGGCCCCGTGGTGCGGCCAGGCTGGCCCGAGAACCTGTGATGCCGATGATGACAGTTTCGTCATACGCGTCCCAAGCTATTGCGGCCTGTTTCCCGCGAGCAGCACTATCAGTGCAGTCGTTTGCTTTCCGGCGCGGTGGGGTGACTCGCAGCGCTGGACCGAGTCGTGCGCGCTCCGCGCCGCGAAGAAGCGAGGTGGTGACTGATGTCCCTGCCGGTCCGCGTTGGAACCTTGCTCGTAGCGTTCCTCGCCGTGGTCGGTGGCGCGATCTTCGTCGTCATCCATTTTTTCCTGGCCGGGCCGCCGGTGATCGACTTCACTGCCGGGGTGGCACCTGGCCAGCCGGTCAACATCGTCCTGCAGGAAGACCCGCAGAATACGGTGAGCAACAGGCCGGACTGGGTTTCTTACTTCATCCAGGATCCGAAGACGAAACAGTGGGTGCACACCACGCTGTTCAAGGTGCCGGCCGGCGCCAGGGTGAACGTCACCGTTCTGGGCTACGACGGCTGCACGCCGCTGCGTAACCCGTTCTGGGGCAAGGTCACGGGGACGATCGGCAACACCGCGACGGTCGATGGCAGGACCGTCCGGGCGCTGAACTCCTGGCGGACATGCTCGGTGGCGCATACGTTCTCGATCCCCGGTATAGGCCTCAACGTGCCGATGGGCTCGCCGACGACAATTGCGGAGAACAACAACCTGTGCGGCACGTCGCCATGCACGTCAGGACCGCACGCGACGATCAAGTTCAGCTTCATCGCCCCTCAGACAGCTGGCGCTTACTTCTGGCAGTGCCGCGTTCCCTGCGGCGGCGGTTACGTGACCGGTTTCGGCGGTCCGATGCAGGCCCCCGGCTTCATGACTGGACAGATGGAGGTGGCGTCCTGATGGCCGCCGATTCTCAGGCGACGACCCCGGACGCGGGACGCGGCGGTCCGAACCACGGACTGCGCATCTTCCTCATCTGGCTTGTCCTCGCCATCGTCGCCGACCTGCTGATCGGGTTCCTGCTCGCCCCGCATATGCCGCCGGGCAACATGTCCTCGTCCGCGCACGACGAGCAGGGCGCCATCAACGTGATGGCTCTCATGTCAGCGCCGGTCCTGGTCTTCGTGCTCGTCTACTTCGCCTACGCGCTGACGGTCTGGCGGCAGCGGGACGGTGACGAGGATGACGGCCCGCCTCTTCACGGGCACGCCGCGATCCAGACGGGCTGGATCGTCGGTACCTCGGTGGTCGTCCTCGCGCTCGCCGTGTTCGGCACGGTGGAGCTGATCAACTCACACGGCGCTGGAGCGGGCGAGGGCCCGGTCCCGATCTGGAAGCCGCCGGGCACGGTGTCGCTCACCTCGTGGAGCCCGGGTGCCCCGCTTCAGGTGCAGGTCATCGGCCAGCAGTGGCGGTTCACCTACCGGTATCCGCAGTTCGGCGGCTTCGAGACAACCCAGCTGGTGATCCCCCAGGGCCAGTGGGTCCAGTTCAACGTGACCTCGCTGGACGTGATCCACAGCTTCTGGGCCTATCAGCTGGGCGTGAAGGCCGACGCCAACCCGAACGTGAACAACGTCGCCTACACCAAGCCGACGCAACTCGGCCAGTTCACGGTGCGCTGCGCCGAGCTGTGCGGGCTGTGGCACGGCGCGATGTTCGACTACGGCAAGGTCGTCACGGTGTCGCAGTTCCAGGCCTGGGCGGCATCCACCAAGGCATTTATGGCCGACGTCACCACGATGCTGCCGACTTATGCCACGACCTACGACCCGACGGTGATTCCGGCGTTCCGGAGCGGCCCCGTGATGAAGAAGCTCGGGCTGACCTCGGCGGGCGGCGGCTATTACCCGCCGCAGGACCCGGTCCAGCCATGAGCCACGCAGTCAGCGCGGCGTTCGCCCAAGCGCCAGCCGAAATGGAGAGGTGAGCGGATGGCCATCGAGACTGAGCCGGGCACGACCCAGCAGCCCGGCGGCGCGGATCCCGGTGCTCCCGGCCCGGTGCGGGCCTGGTGGCGGCGGCCGGCTGTCCACACGGCCGTCATCGGGGCCGTGGTCGGGTACGCGGTCGGGCACTGGATCGGCAACCTCTTCTCGGCGAGTTATCAGCAGCTACCGCTATCCGACTCATACGACCTGCCGATCGTCCTTGGCTACCTGCTGATGGTCATCGGCTGGCTGATCGGGCTCGGGTTCTTCAACGACGCCTTCCTTCAGATGCGCGGCAGGCGGCTGCAGGATTACGAGCTGCGCGGCGGCGGCGACGTGGGACTGGCGAGGTACTTCAGGTTCACCCACGACCACAAGGTGGTGGGCATCCAGTATCTGATCGGCATGGTGATCTACTTCTGCACCGCCGGCTTGTTCGCGATGGCGATCCGGACCGAGCTGCTCTCGCCGGTGCACCACGTCTTCAGCTCCTCCGTGTACGTCGAGATCGTCGGCGAGCACGGCACGATGATGATGATGCTGATGACCTCGGTCATCCTCGGGCCGTTCGGCAACTACCTGATCCCGCTGATGATCGGGTCCAAGCGGGTGGCGTTCCCGCGGCTGGAGGCGCTGTCGTTCTGGCTCACGCCGCTCGCCTTCCTGATCCTGCTCTCGGCGATCTTGCTCGGCGGGTTCCACATGGGCTGGACCGGCTACCCGTCGCTGTCGGTTCAGGACGGGGCCGGCGTCGACGCCTACGCCTTCGCGTTCGGCCTGATGGGCATCTCGATGATCCTGGCCGGCTTCAACCTCCTGGTCACGGTCATCTGCTACCGGGCGCCCGGCATGCGCTGGAGCCGGCTGCCGATGTTCGTGTGGGGCATCCTCGGCACCGCGGTGATGATGACGCTGGCCGCGCCGATCCTGACCGGCGGCATGTACATGCTGCTGCTCGACCGCACCGCGCAGACCGCGTTCTTCGCGCCGCGGCTCGGCGGTAGCACGTACCTCTATCAGGATCTGTTCTGGTTCTTCGGCCACCCGGAGGTCTACATCCTGGCGCTGCCGGGCTTCGGGATCGTGCTCGAACTGCTGCCCGTGTTCTGCCGCAAGCCGCTGTTCGGCTACAAGGTGGCCGCGGCTGGAATGGTCGGCGTGACGCTACTGAGCTTCTTTGTCTGGCAGCACCACCTGTTCGACAGCGGGATCAACCCGGACATGCGGCCGTTGTTCATGCTCACGACCGAGCTGATCTCGATCCCGACCGGATTCATCTTCCTGGTCGGCATGGGAACGCTGTGGAAGGCGAAAATCCGGTTTACCGTGCCCATGCTGTTCTGCCTGGCGTTCTTCTTCAACTTCCTGATCGGCGGCCTCTCCGGGGTCTTCCTCTCCGACGTTCCGGCCGACACCACCGAGCACGGCAGCTTCTTCGTGATGGCGCACTTCCACTACACGATCATGGGCGGCCTGATCTTCGCGTTCATGGCCGGCTGCTACTACTGGCTGCCGAAGATGATGGGCATCAAGCTGCACGAGAGGCTGGGCAAGGCGCAGTTCTGGCTGATGTTCATCGCGTTCAACTCGACGTTCCTGCCGCTCTTCGCGGTGGGCCTGGCCGGCCAGCCGCGCCGGGTCTTCGAGTACGCGCGCAACCTGCAGACGCTGAACGACTGGGTGTCGATCTCCTCGTTCTTCCTGGGGGCGTCGATACTGATCTTCGTGATCAACTTCGTCTGGTCGACCGTGGTCGCCAGGGTGCCCGAGGTCGGCAACCCGTGGCAGTCCCGCGGGCTGGAATGGCAGACGTCGTCACCGCCGCCAGCGGACAACTTCGCGGCGGTCCCGGTCGTCCTGTCCGGTCCGTATGACTACGGCGTCGCGGACGGGCCCCCGGTCGCTGACCTGGATCCGCCGGTCGGCGTGCTGAGCGCGGCGAACTCCGGCACCGGCACCGACACCGCTCGAGCGGAGGTATAGACGATGACTGAGACGACCCCCTCGGCCCCTGCGGGCCTGAGCCGCGGTCAGGAGGAGGCAGCGTTCTATCACGAGGCGGCGCTGAACGCGGCGTGGACCGGCGTCCGCCTCCTGATCGGGATCGTGACGTCCGGGCTCGGCGCGTTCGTGTTCGCGTTCTTCTACCTGCGCTCGGTGAACAACTACGGTCTGTGGTACCCGAAGGGCTTCACCGGGCCGCAAGCCTGGGAAGGCGCCGTGATCGTCGTCGCCATCGTGGCGAGCGCGGCGGCGCAGTCCCTTGGCCTGCAGCGGCTCAAGGGCGGCAAGAAATCCGCGTGGCTGGCCATGGGCGCAGCGGCTCTCGGCCTCGGGGTGGTGGCCGTGGTGTTCATGATCCTGCAGCTGGCCACCCTGCCGTTCCAGCCAGGCGATAACGCGTTCGCCAGCGTGTTCGTCGGCGCGTCGGTGGTATTCAGCGTGCTGGTTCTGGCGACCGTGGTCTGGATGGAGATTCTGCTGATGGCGGGCAGGCAGATCCCGGAGATCTCGTTCGTCGAGCAGCCGCCGACCTTCGCGGAGGCGACGGTGGTCCAGCGGTTCCAGGCTTCACTGAGCGGGTTTACGCTGTTCTGGAACTTCATGGCGATCGCTGCGGTCGTCCTGTGGTTGCTGTTTTACCTCGTGCACTGATGACAGTAATGAACAAGGCCCGGTCCAGGCGATCGGCCGGGCCGGCCGGTCTAGTCCCGTGGCGTGCGGCAGGAGGCAGCAGTGCAGGGAGCGCTACTAGCGGTAGTCCATCCGGGTAACACCCCGCATGGGTACAATCTGACTTTCGCGTTTCCGATGCTCATGTTCATCATCATCGCCGGAGCGCTGTTCCTGCGCTTCCGCGGTTCGCATGATGTGCCAGGGCACGTGGCGCTGACGTCGAGCCGCTGGGTAACCGGCGGCGGCACCGGTACGGTGAACTTCGGCGAGGACACGGTGCTGGCCTCGGTCGAGCCGGAGGCAACCCCGGAAATAGACGCGCACCTCGCTGAGGCGGCGCCGGCCGAACCTGAGGCAGCCGCGGAGCCGGCGGCGGCGGAGCCCGAGGCAGCCGCGGAAGCCGAATCGGCCGAGGCGGCGAAGAAGGACACGGAGGACGGCGAGTGACCCAGGCGACGAGCGCGCTCCCTGACGTGGTGGCTGCTCAGGCTGCAGCGGCCGGGAGTGACTCGTCGCCGACCCGCCGCTCAGCCGGCCTGATCGCGCGATCGCTGTTCGCGCTGACCAAGCCGAGGATCATCGAGCTGCTGCTGGTGACCACGCTGCCCACGATGCTGCTCGCCCAGCGCGGGCTGCCGTCCGTCGCGCTGATCGGCGTGACACTCGTCGGCGGGGCGCTGGCGGCAGGGAGCGCAAACACGATCAACTGCTACATCGATCGGGACATCGACGCGGTCATGCGGCGGACGTCGCGGCGGCCCCTCGTGGCCAGGGGCGGCGGTGCCGCGTCGATCAAGCCGGCCGAGGCGCTGACGTTCGGCATCGTGCTCGGAATCGTGTCAACCATCCTGCTCGGCCTCCTGGCCAACTGGCTGTCCGCGGCGCTGGCCGATGCCGCCTTGCTGTTCTATGTCTTCGTCTACACCCTGGGGCTGAAGCGCCGGACCGCGTCGAACATCGTGATCGGCGGTGCCGCGGGATGCTTCCCCGTGCTCGTCTGCTGGGCCGCGGTCACCGACAAGGTCGCCTGGCCCGCGGTCGTGCTGTTCGCGGTGATCTTCTTCTGGACCCCGCCGCACTTCTGGGCCCTGGCGATGAAGTTCAAGGACGACTATGCGGCGGCCAGCGTGCCGATGCTGCCGGTCGTTGCCGGCCCGCAGGTGGTGGCGCGCAAGATCGTGATCTACAGCTGGATCATGGTGGCGACGACGCTCGCGCTCGTGCCGTATGCGGGATGGATCTACGGGGCCTGCGCGGTCGGGCTCGGCGCGTGGTTCCTCGTCGAGGCGCACCGGATGCGCGGGCGGATCGCCGGCGGGGTGGCGGCAGCGCCGATGCGGCTGTTCCATATGTCGATCGGGTACCTGACATTGTTGTTCGTGGCCGTTGCTGTTACTGCGGTGCTGCCATGGGGGCAGTTCTAGCCTGCTGCGCTCTGCGTGCCCAGGCTCAGTCAGGCGTGGAAGGCCAGCAATTTCCCATTGGCAGTTAGAAGCAGGAGCTGGCGGCCTGCCCAGATCGGACTCGCGGCTATGGGCGGCCGGCCGGGCGGGACTGGCAGGGTGTGCCAGCTACGTGATGCTGGATCGAAAGCTGCCATCTGGCTGATCCAGGCGCGCGGAACGCCTGCCGGGCCGTAGGTATCGTCGGTGGCGTTGGCGGCTAGGGCGGTGGCGCCGTTCCAGAGCCAGATGTCGGGCTCCAGGCCGGGGTGAGCGACTAGGGGGCCGGGGGGGACGGTTCGCCGGGTGAGGGTGGCGGCGTTGGCGAGGTAGGCGGGGTAATAGAAGGCGGGGTGGCTGCAGAGGCCGCACCAGATCTGGCCGGGCGGGATGAGAACCGTGCCACCCCCATAGACCGGGCCTTCGACGACCTGGTGCTGGGGCCAGTTCCCCGTGAGGGTGTTCCAGCGGCTGTCTCGGCCGAGCGCGAGGATGTCGACGCCTGAGGCGACCGCGTAGCTGTTCTTGGACGTCTGGGTGGTTCGGGACCACAGTGACCATAGCAGCATGCGGCTGGGGGTCGCCACCATCGCGAGATCGGCGGCCAGGTGGCCAGCGGGCAGGTCGGGGGTGATGATCTGCCAGTGATTGCTCGACGGGGCATAGGCAGCGATCGCCAGCTTGCCCTTGGCGCCGACGACGCGGACGCCGGCCAGGATGACCTGGCGGCCGGTCCAGGCCGCCACTATCAGGTTGACGCCGTCCAGCTGCCTGGGCAGCAGCGTCGTGGTCCAGCGGTTGGCTGCCGGGTCGTAGAGTCCGGCGTGGGGCAGGCAGGAGGCTAGGCGCTGCCTGACTCCAGGTGTCGCCGGGCACGACTCGGTCTGGCCGTTCGCTAGGAAGAGCTGATGCCCGGTCCAGACATCGACCGCATGGGAGAAGCCGACGTTGGCCCGAACGGGAGCGATCGTGCGCCAGCGCCCGGTAGCCGGGTTGAAGGCGGCGCCGTCGCTGGTCGTGCTGCCCTTCTTGGTGCCGCCAAGTTCCAGCAGTTCCCTGCCGGTCCAGGCGAGGACGGGCTGGGATCGCGGGCCGAGGGGGGAGAGCAGAAGGGCGGACCAGCGGAAGCGGGAGAGCTGGGCAGCGGATGGACCGGAATGGGGCTGGCTCGGCTTCGCGGGGAACAGCCCCGACGCGATCCTCGGTCGGCCCGGGCTGGTCTGGCCGGGGCCGAGTGCGCGGATGATGGGCGGCAGCGTGAGGGCTCCGGCCGCGATGACCAGAACGCTCAGCACCGAGAGGACGGCGCGGAGCTTCCGCTCACGGCGGCCCCGGTCGAGGAGCGGCCTGACCGGCGGCTGGATGTCGTCAGGGAGTTCGGCGGCCAGTGTCAGGAGCGAGCGGATCTGCTGCTCATCGGTCATGGCGTCCTCCTTCGAGGTCGAGGAGCCCGGCCTGGCGCAGCCTGGCGAGCCCGCGGGCGGCGCGGCTCTTCACCGTTCCTGGCGAGATCCCGAGCAGCCGGGCGGTCTCCGCTTCGCTCTGGTCATCGAGGTAGCGGAGCACGAGCACGGCCCGCTGGCCGGCCGGCAGCGCCCCGAGTGCCCGGCGCACGTCGAGAACGAGATCGTCCCGGCCGGCCTCGGCTGGCGTGCTCATGCCCCGCTCGGGAATCCGCCCAGCGGCGATCTCGCCAGTCCAGCGCCGCTGTCGTGCCCGGAGCGCGAGCCGGACAAGCGTCCGGCGGGCGTAGGCCTCAGCGCTGGCCGGTTCCCGCAGCCGCCCCCAGGCGAGGTACGTCCTGATCAGCGCGGACTGGGCGAGGTCCTCGGCGTGACCGCTGTCGCCGATGAGCAGCAGCCCGGTCCGCACCAGCGCGCGGTAGCGCGCGGCAACGAACGCGGCGAAATCGTCGTCCCTCGCCAACGCGCGCTCCCTTCCGATCAGATAGAGGCACCATCCCCCGAGTCAGGTTCCATAGGGAGTCGAATCCTTGTTTCGGAGGGAACGAGGTGACCCCAGATACGATCGAGGGCTCGCGCCCAGGGCGAAGGCGCTTTCTCAACGCAGGGCGGTGCGCATCACGACCTCGATCCGGAGAAGGTGGCGCGGAGCGCCGCGCAGCGCGGGGGACTTCGTTGTCACAGTAGCTAGGTGCCCTCCTGACCGGCCAGTCTTAGCGGCAAATTCTGCGTCGCCGGCTGCCGCATCCTCTTCACCTAACCGCAGACTCTTCGGCTTAAGCGGACGCGATCGACGCCGAGTACGAGTATTGACCGGACCGACGCAGGCGACTAGCACCCGCTGACCTGCGAGGCAGCCATTGCGGAACCGGATGCGAAGGAGTCCGCGTGGGCGCGGATCGTCCTGGGGCCTGACTGGCTGGCTCCCGGCATGGCCCGTTCCTCGTCATCGGGCAGGCTGGCGATCACGGCTTGGCGGACACGCGAAGCAGCATGCTGACCAAGAAGATGGCGCATAATGGATTAAATGCGACTGCCCCGAGGTGCTCTCCAGAGCCGGAACTTCCGGCTGCTCGTTGCCTGCGACGTGATCTCAGGGACCGGCAACGCGGTAGCGATCGTGGCCATCCCGTTCGCCGTGCTGGCGATCGGCGGCTCGGCCAGCGACGTGGGATACGTCGCGACGGCGTCCCTGATCCCGATGCTCGTGTTCCTCCTGTTCGGCGGGGTGGCCGGGGACCGGCTGCCGCGGCACAAGGTCATGATGGCGGCAAACAGCCTCCAGGCCCTGGCCCAGGGCGTGTCCGCCGTCCTGGTCCTCACCCACCACGCCTTCGTCTGGGAGCTTCTCGTCCTCGCGGCCGCGCGCGGGACCGGCCTCGGCTTCTACTTCCCCGCGGCGCAGGGGCTGCTGCCACAGACCGTTCCCGAGGAGCATCGCGCACAGGCCAATGCCATCTCCCGGACCGGCCGGAACAGCGCGGGGATCGGCGGCGCGGCGCTCGGCGGCCTGCTCGTCGGCCTGGCCGGCCCCGGCTGGGGGCTCGCGGTCGACGCCGTGAGCTTCGCCGTGGCCGCCGCACTGCGGTCGGGCATGCGCTTCGCCGCGATACCGCCCGGCGCGCGGGACAGCACGCTGCACGAGATGCGCGAGGGCTGGCGCGAGTTCGCCACCCGGCGCTGGCTGTGGTCCATCGTGCTCGAGTTCACGGCCATGACGGCGGTTACCAGCGGCACCATCAACGTGCTCGGCCCCGTCGTGGCGGATACCCGGCTCGGCGGGGCGCGCAGCTGGGGGCTGATCCTGGCCGCCTACGGCATCGGCGCGGTGCTCGGCGGGCTTGCCATGATGAGGTTCCGGCCGCAGCGGATGCTCCTGGTGGCAAGCATCGGGGCGGGCGTCTTCGCCGTGCTGCTGTTCGCGCTCGCCGTGCCGCTCGCCGTCCCGCTGATCATGGCGGCCGCCGTTCTCGTCGGCATCAGCGCCGAGGTCTTCCTCGTCAACTGGGTCACCACGATGCAGCAGGAGATCCCGCACGACCTGCTGTCCAGGCTGTCGTCGTTCGACGCGATCGGCAGCTTCGCCCTCGCCCCGGCCGGCGTGGCGGCAGCCGGCCCCCTGGCTGCGACCTTCGGGATCTCGGCCGTGCTGGTGACAGGCGGCCTGCTGATCGTGCTGCTCACCCTGGCCGTCCTGCTCGTGCCCGAGGTGCGGCAGATGCGGCGCCGGTCCCCGGAGTCCGGTCTCACGAGCCTGGATGAGCCGGCAGCTGCGCAAGCAGGCGCTGGCGCCACTGCTCAGACTGCTGAACCTGGTTGAACGTGAAGATGTGCAGCCCCGTCACCAGCGAGGTCGGCGCGGCCAGGGTGCTGCCGAGCCGGGCCAGCAGCCGTTCCGGCTGGTAGGCGCCGGGCGTCGATAGCCGCACGAAGGCTGACGTGTGCCCGGCCAGGAACCTGGCCGAGTCGGCGACGCCAACCTTCGCCGCCATCTGCATCAGCTTGGTCCGGTCGACCGGCCCCGCCAGTCCGAGCAGCAGCGGCAGGGTGACGCCGCGCCGGCGGATCCGCCCGATCCACTGCCGCAACGTCGCCGGATCGAAGCACAGGTTGCTCACGATGTAGGTCGCGTGCCTGCGCTTATCCCACATCGCCTGGACGGTGACATCGTCTTCGATCTTCGGGTGCGTCTCCGGATAACCGGTAATGCCGACCCGGGAGAACGGGCTGCCCAGCGAGGCCAGATGCTCCAGCACGTCCAGCGCGCCGGAGAACTCGCCGGCCGGCGGATCGGCATCCCCGGCGGGCACGAAGACATCGTCGACCCCGATCGCCGTCAGCCGCGCCACGATCTCGTCGAGATGCGCGGAATCGCGGACCAGCCGCGCCGACAGGTGCGGCACGACGCGGAATCCCTCGGCGCTCAGCCGCTCGGCCAGCCCGAGAGTCGGCTCCAGCCCCTTGGTCGGCGAGGCTGTGACGGTGATGACGACCTCACGCGGCACCGATTCGAGCACCGCGTCCTCGGCGCTGGGTGTGGGCAGCACCTCGTAGCGTGCCTGGTGCAGCAGGGGAGCGATCTGGCGCAGACCCGCCCCCGGCAGCCGCGGCCCGGCGCCCGGCAGGCGGATCCCGCCCGCGCTCACCGGCCAGCCCCGGGGACAGCGGCCCGGGCCAGCAAGGACTCAAGCTCGCGTTCCAGGCCGCCAGTGCCGACGTCGACGACCGTCAGCGGGAGGCCGAACATCGCTGCCACCTGCTCGGCCTGCCCGGCCAGTCCCGGCTCGGGTGACTGCGCGAGCCACACCACCCGGCGGTAGTGCCCGAAGTAGTCCGGCCACAGCTCCGGCTGCCGGTCAAGGCCGAGCGGCACCAGCACCGAGTACCGGAAGCTGCGGATCAGGAAGTCGGTCAGCAGGTAGGTCCCCGGCTCGGCCTCGAGCGCCGCGCGGATCCGGTCCGGCCCGGCCAGCACGTCGTAGCAGTGCAGCCCTGGCAGCCGGGCCAGCCCGAGCCGCTCGCAGAGCTTGTCAAGCTCCCCGTACGTCCCGCAGTCGGCGTAGGCGAGCACGACCCGCAGGCCGGCCTGGCCCAGCTCGAGAGCGAGTCGCCCGGCCGCCGGGGCGATCTCCCGGGGCGAGTTGTGCAGCATCGAGGGCAGGTTGTGAATCTGCACGTCCCAGCCGCGGCGTCCGGCGATCTCCCGCAGGTGGCCGCCGAGTGCCCCGCACGCGATGATCGCCGTGCCCGCCGCCTCACTGCGGGAACTGCAGTTGCTCGACGAAATTGTCGTTGAAGTCAGGCCGGTCGGAGAGCTCGACATATCTCACCTCCTCGAGCAGGGCCAGGGCCGCGGCCCGCTCACGGACCGAGAGCAGCGCCATCTTTGCGCCTTCACCAGCTACGTTCCCGGCGCTGACGACCCTCAGTACCGGGAGTTTCGGCACCAGCCCGAGCTTGATGGCGTTTCCCGGCGACAGGTAGCTGCCGAACGACCCGGCGAGCAGCACCTGCTGGACGTCGGCCGCGGTCAGGCCGGCCTCCTCGAGCAGGACGCTCCACCCCGACGCGATGGCCGCCTTGGCGAACTGCAGTTCCCGAACGTCGCGTTGGGTAAGAAAAATCGAGTGCGCAACGTCGCCTGGCTCGCCGGCCCAGTGCAGCACGAACACCCGCTCGTCGCCGAGCATGGTCAGCCGCGGGGCCAGGCCAGGTGCCACGCTGGCCGCGACCTCGTCCGGCGCGAACCGCCCGGAATGGTCGAGCAGGCCCGCCCCGATCAGGCTCGCCACCGCGTCCACCAGCCCGGAGCCACAGAGCCCGGCTGGCGCGCAGTCGCCGATTACTTTCAACGAAACCCCGTCGCCAGTCCCGGCAGGGCTAGCCGGCGCGGCAGCGCCGCCAGTCCCGCCCGCGCCGCCCGCAACCACGCAGCTAGCGGCCGGGCCCGCCCCGGCATCGAGGACGACGCCCTCGATCGCGCCGTCGGCGGCCCGCATCCCGCACCTGATCGCGGCCCCCTCGAACGCGGGCCCGGCCGGCGCTGCCGTCGCGAGCAGCCAGTCGCGGCTGCCGAGCACGATCTCGCAGTTGGTGCCGATGTCGATGAACAGCCGGACCCTGGCGTCCCGGTTCATCCCTGAGGCGAGCAGCCCGGCGGTAATGTCGCCGCCCACGTAGGCGCCGAACGCGGGGAACACGACGGCACGCGCCCGCGGATGCACGGACAGGCCGATGTCGGACGCCAGCAGCTCAGGCAGGAGCCTGGCCGACAGGATGAACGGCGCCACGCCGAGCGGCTCGGGGTCGATGCCGAGCGCCAGGTGGGTCATGGTCGCGTTGCCGGCCAGCGCCACCTCGTACACGTCGAGCGGGTCGATGTCGGCCTGCTCGCAGACCTCGCTGACCAGCTCGCCGAGCGACTCGTGCGCGAGGGTGGCCAGCCGACCGAGGTTGGCGGGCTCCAGCATGACCGCGCTGATCCGGCTGATCACGTCGGCGCCGAACGGCTGCTGCTTGCTGAGCATCGATCTGACTGCCATCGGCGTTCCGGTGGACAGGTCGAGCAGCGTCGCGACGACGGTCGTGGTGCCGAGGTCGAACGCGATGCCGTACCGGCTGTCGGTCGTGTCGCCGGGCTGGACGTCGATCAGCGCCTGGTCGACGACGACCGCGGTCACCTTGTAGTCGGCCGCCCGCAGCACCCGGCCGAGCGTCCGCAGCACCGGGAGGTCCACCCGCGGCTCAAGATCGTCGAGCCCGTCGAGCACCCGCTCGACGTCGCTGCGCTGGTCGGCCAGCGACGGCTCGGCGAGTTCGAGGTACCGCTTCTGGACGGCGGGCCGCAGGATCACCTGGCGGCCGACGCCGACCGTGGCCGCCTTGGGCCTGGTCGTCAGCGGCGGCACCTCGATCCGCAGGTCGCTGGTCGCGGCGGCCCGGCAGGCCAGCCGCCAGCCGTCCCGCAGCTCGTCGGGCGAGAACGCGCGGGCGTCCAGGCTGGACGCCGGGACCGCGCCGCCGCTGATCCTGACCTTGCATTTCTTGCACGTGCCGTGACCCCCGCAGGTCGAGTCGATCGCGATGCCGTTCCAGCTGGCCGCGTCGAAGACGGTCACCCCGGACGGGACCCGGACTGTGTTTCCGTTCGCAACAAAGACCAGGTCTACTCTCGGCGCCACGGCCGATCCCGGCTCGGCTAGCTCGGCGGACGTCATCTCAGCCTGTGTCACGTTACGTCGAGGCCGTCGCCGCGGCATCAGCTGCGGCGGAAGCCGCGGTGGCGGCGGAAGCCGCGGCGGCGGCGGCGGCGGAGACAGCGGCCCGGTGCGCGGCGATCCAGCTCGCGCCCCAGTCGTCGCGGTTGAGCAGCAGGTCGCATGCCCGCGCCGCCCGGACGAGCTCGGCCGACCGGGCGTCCATGATCGCGCTGGTCAGCCCGGCGGAGCTGGCCATCGGCAGGAACGCCGCGACGATCGCCCTGCGGTCCGGCATCCCGAACGAGACGTTGGACGCGCCCAGCGTCGTGTTCACGCCGTACCGCTCGCGCAGCAGCTCGAGCGTCTCCAGCGTCCTGACCACGACGGACGTGTCGGCGCCGATCGGCATCGCCAGCGGATCGATCAGCACGTCCTCGACCGGGATCTGGTACCTGCTGGTCGCGGTGTCGATGATCTTCGCGGCCAGCTCAACCCGGCGCTCCGGGTCCGCGGGGATCTCTTCCTCGTCGTTGGGCAGCCCGATGACCGCGGCGCCGTACCGTGCCACGAGCGGCAGAATTGCCTCAAGGCGCTCGTCTTCGGCCGTCACCGAGTTGACGAGTGCCTTTCCCTCATACGTCGCGAGCCCGGCCTCGAGCACCTCGATGATCGAGGAGTCGAGGCAGAGCGGCAGGTCGGTCAGCGACTGGATCAGCTTGACGGCCGCGACCATCAGCTCGGCCTCGTCCGCCAGCGGCGCGCCCATGTTCACGTCGAGGACCATCGCGCCCCCCGCGACCTGCTGGGCGACGTCGATCTCGACCCGCGACAGGTCGCCGCGGCGGAGTTGCTCCTGGAAGATCCGGCGCCCGGTCGGGTTGATCCGCTCGCCGATGATGCAGAATGGCCGGCCGGCGCCGATCACGACCTCTTTGCTCGCCGAGCGGAGCACGGTGTCCATGGCTGATGCCGTCCGGGGTCAGGCCGACAGCGCCGCTGCGCGGCGGCCGGCGATCAGCTGCTTGGCCTTGACCACGGCGGCGGAGGCGTCGGCGGCGTAGCCGTCGGCACCCACCACGTCCGCGTACTCCTGGGTGACGGGCGCGCCGCCGACCATGACGGCGACCTTGTCCCGCAGGCCGGCCTTGGTCAGCGCGTTGATGTTGGCCTTGAACATCGGCATGGTGGTGGTCAGGAAGGCCGAGAACCCGACGATGTCCGGCTGATGCTCGATGATCGCCTCAACGAACTTCTCCGGCGCGACCTGGACCCCGAGATCGATGACATGGAACCCCGCGCCCTCGAACATGATGTTCACCAGGTTCTTGCCGATGTCGTGGACGTCGCCCTTGACGGTTCCGATCACCACGGTGCCGATCGACTCGGCGCCCGTCTCGGCGAGGAGCGGGCGGAGCACCTCGAGCGCGCCGGCCATCGCCTTGCCGGCGATCAGCATCTCGGGGACGAAGAAGTCGCCGCGCTCGAACCGCGCGCCGACTTCCTCGAGCGAGGGGATCAGCGCCTCGTAGAGCAGGGTCTCCGGGCCCATGCCGGCCTGTAGTCCGGAGTTGGTGAGCTCAAGCACGGCGGGGGCGTTGCCGACCAGCGTCTGGTCGTATAGCTGGCGGAGCAGCTCGTCATTGGTCATTGCGCACCTTCTATCTGAATGGCTGTTCCGCTGCCGCGGGATCGTTCGGCCGGTCTGCGCGCCGGCTGGCTGCCGGTCGCGGGCGGGTGTTCATGCGGCGGTCGTACCGCGGCTCCGGTCCAGCCCGGACGGGCCGCCGAGGGTGGCTGACAGGGCGCTGGCGACCGCGACGCACCTGGCAGCCGTGACGGGGATCAGATCGGCGGTCAGCCTCGAGGCCGGAGCGGAGACCGAGATAGCGGCGATGGCCGTCAGGCCGCCAGCGAACACCGGGGCCGCGACGGCCACCAGGCCAGGCTCGAGTTCCTCGTCCGTCACCGCGTAACCGCGATCGCGGACCGCGCCAAGCTCGGCGCTGAGCGCCGCGCGAGTCGTGATCGTGTGCGGTGTCCGCGCCTCGAACGGCTCGGACGGCATCGCGGCGCCGCCGAACGCCAGCAGCACCTTGCCGAGCGCGGAACAGTGCAGCGGCACGGCGAGACCGACCCAGTTGGTGCCGCCGATCATGTAGCGGCTGTTCACCTGGGCGATCTGCGTCACCATCATGTCGCCGGCGCTGATACTGGCAGCACTGGCGCCGACGTCACTGCCCGCGCCGCCCCCGCCCGCGCGGGCAGTGACGCCCGCGTTAGCCAGGCCGGCCGCTCGATCGCGGCCCGCCCGGCCCCCGTCGGCACCGCCGGTGGCGACGCCGAGATTGATCGTCTCCGAGGTCTGCTCGCCAAGCTGATCGAGGAACGGCTGGGCGACGGCGACCAGATGGGCTCCGGCCGTTCCGCGCCAGGCGTACCTGACGAAAAGCTCGCCCGGCCAGAACCGGCCGTCGCTGTCCCGCCGGACCAGCTGATGCCGTTCCAGTGCCATCAGCAGCCGTGACGTCGTCGACTTGGCCAGTCCGCAGGCAGCAGTCAGCTCGGTGAAGCTGACGGGCTCGGATCCATGCACGACCTGGGCCAGCAGCATGGCCGCCCGGTCAATGGCCTGGGTCCCGTTTGGGCTGCTCACGGTGATCCTTCCGGAGATAGTTCCATATTCCGGAACCTAGTTCTACTATGTGATCCTAGATATCCCCACCATAACGGTCAAGACTGTCCCTAGCAGTCCTTGAGCCCGCCCGCGGCACCCTTAGCCCGCCCGCCGCGCCCTACCCGCCCTCCCAGCCCGCCCCCGCACCGAACCGAGGTGGCCATGTTCCGCAACCGGATGCCGCGTTACGAGATCCTTTCCCCCGACGCGGTTGCCGTCCTGGACAAGGGCTGGCGGCGGATCGTCACCGAGATCGGCATCCAGTTCGCCAAGCCGGAGGCCACCGACCTGTTCCGCAAGGCCGGCCAGTCGGTCGATGGCGAGGTCGTCAAGCTCGACCCGGACTTCGTGCTCGAGCAGGTCGCCAAGGCACCAGCGGAATTCGACGTCCAGGCCAGGAACCCGGCTAACAGCGTGCACATCGGCGGGGATCAGATGGCGTTCGGCGCCGTCTACGGGTCGCCTTTCGTGCGGGACGGCGCGGTCCGCAGGGACGCCTCGCTCGACGACTTCCGAAAGCTCGCGATGCTGTCCCAGTCGTTCGGCGAACTCGACTCGGCGGGCGGGGTGATCTGCGAGCCGAACGACGCGCCGCTCGACTCCCGGCACCTGGACATGATCTACGCGCTCCAGACGCTGACCGACAAGATCTACATGGGCAACGTCGTCTCCGGGCCGAACGCGGCGGACACCATCAAGATG
>DATKQH010000241.1:0-36263 GCA_035532775.1 Streptosporangiaceae bacterium | reverse complement strand
CCAGCGCCGGCGCAGCGCCGGTGAGCTGACCATTCCCATAGCGAGGGTTCCGGCATTCTCGACCGCGATGAGTGTGCGCCAATCCGGCCGCCCTGCGATGAAGCTGGCAGTACCGTCGATGGGGTCGACGAACCAGCGCCGCCCGCCGCGGCCGCGCGCGCCCGACTCCTCGCCGACGAACGCGTCGCCGGGCCGGTGCCGCAGCAGCTGCTCGTAGACAGCCGCCTCGATGAGCCGGTCGGCCTCGGTGACCGGACTGCCGTCTGGCTTGGTCTGTGCAGGTAGCTGCCGTTGCCGGAAGTACCTGATCGCGATCGCGTCTGCGGTGTCCGCCAGCGCGTGGGCTAGCGTGAGGTCGTCGTCGGCGGTGAACATGCAACCGGGGCTATGGCTGGGCTATGGCGGATCAGGCGAAGGTGAACATGCGCGTACCAGGCTGCGGTGGGCGGACATCGGCGGGTCTGGCGAACCGGTGCATGCCGACCCGGAACGTGTCGTCCGCGGTGCCGGTGAACGACATCTCGGTGAAGGCGTGCTCCGAAAAGCAGGCACGGATGTCCTGGCTGGGGTCGCCGTCGGCGTGCTGGGCCCCCCGGGTCCAGATCACGATAGCGTCGGCGGCCAGGAGGGCCGGTAGGGTGGCGATGGTCCGCCGCATGTCGGCGGCGGTGATGTTGCCGAAAACACCGCAGGCCAGCAGCACGTGCGTCCGCGGCTCGGCGAGGTAGGTGTCGATCGTGCCCGCGTCCGCGGTCCTCACCTCGACTCCTGACAGGCCCAGGTCGGTGATTGTCGCGCAGGCGCGCTGGGCCAGGACCGGGTCGAGTTCGACAAGAATCGCTTTCACCGGGCGACCGCGGTCCTGCTCGGCCAGCACCGGCAGCACGTCGCGCCCTTCCCCGGCGCAGATGCTCATCATGCGCACGACGCCGTCGGAGTCACAGGGCGCCTCGGCCAGCGCTCGGCGCAAGTCACGACGGACGGCTATGAGCCGCTGCGCCAGCGACGAGTTGGGAGTGTCGTAGTGGCGGTGCCACTGCAGCCAGTCTTTGGTCACCGGACCATTGAATCAGGGGCCGTCTGTCAGCGGACAGCAGGCTCGGGCACGGATTTCGTGATCGGCGCGGACCGCACCGGAGAATTCCGGGCACTGTTGTCCCAGCACAACCACACGCCTCACCCGCTATCAGCAGGCTCGCGGTTAAGGGATGACACAAAGCGGCATTCTTCCTGGCGTCACCGAGGCGACTCGATTAGTCTGTGATGCGTACGTTGTCGTACTTATCCTCCGGGTGTAAGTCACAGCCAATGCGTACGGGAGCGCGAGCGATGCTGACGATGGCCATGAAACCCGGGCACGACGGTTCGATCGCCGTCGTCGAGGACGGTCGGCTGCTCTGGTGCCTGGAGTCCGAAAAGGACACTTTCCCGCGCTACGCGCAGCTCACCCCGACCACCGTGCTGGCCGTGGCGGAGCGGCTGGACCGGATTCCTGACATCGTGGCGCTGGGCGGCTGGGGGAAGCCGCGCAACAGCGGCCCCATCGGCGCTGGCTACTCCGGGGAGAACGCGGTGCGGCCGGGGCGGATCCGGTTCTTCGGCCAGGAGGTCAACTACTTCACATCCTCGCACGAGCGCTCGCACCTGATGATGGCGCTCGGCATGGCCCCGCCCGAGGACCATGAGCTGACCACGGTGCTGGTGTGGGAAGGCGTCACTGGCTCGTTCTACCTGGTCGACCAGGACTGGCAGGTGGTCCGCACGGTGCCGGTGCTCGGCTGCCCGGGCGAGCGGTACGCGTTTGTCTTCTCGCTGGCCGATCCCGCCTTCCCGGACCGCGGCAGCACCTCCCGCGCGGACGGCAGCGGGAAGCTGATGGCCCTCGCCGCGTACGGTGACCCGAAGGACGCCGACGCGGACATCGTGGCCGCAGTGGACCGGATACTGGCCGCCCAGGTGCTCAACCCGGCGCCCAAGGCGGATTTCGCGGACACCGTGCTGTACAACGCGGGTGTCGAGTCGCATGCCACGAAGACGGCCGCGGCGCTGCTCACCAAGCGGATCTTCGACATGTTCGCCGAGGTTGCGCTGCGCGAACTGCCGGTCGGCACGCCGCTGTGCATCTCCGGCGGCTGCGGGCTGAACTGCGACTGGAACGCAGCCTGGAGAGAAATCGGCCACTTTAGTTCCGTCTTCGTCCCGCCGTGTACCAACGACTCCGGCTCGGCCATCGGTACCGCGATCGACGCGCTCGCGCACCACGGCCACGTCCAGCCGCTGGACTGGACTGTCTACAGCGGGCTGGAGTTCGTCCACGACGCGGAGCCCGATCCGCTGCGGTGGCGGCGGCAGCCACGTGACGACCGGGCCATCGCGACGGCGATCGCCCGCGGCCGGGTGGTCGCCTGGGTGCAGGGCCGGTGGGAGATCGGCCCGCGCGCCCTAGGCAACCGGTCACTCCTTGGCGAGCCGTATTCGCTGGCCACCAGGGACAAGCTCAACCATATCAAGCAGCGGGAGGCGTACCGGCCGATCGCACCATGCTGCCGGGAGGAGGATCTGGCCGAGGCGTTCGTCGAGGACTTCCCCGACCCGTACATGCTGTACTTCCGCAGGGTGCGCTCGTCCCGGCTGGGCGCGGTGACCCATGTGGACGGTTCTGCCCGCGCGCAGAGCGTGACCACGGCCAGCAACCCGCGGCTGTATAGCCTGCTGGAGGCGTTCGCGGCGGAAACCGGCCTGGGCGTGCTGTGCAACACCTCACTGAACCTGAGCCGGCGGGGCTTTATCAACCGCATGTCCGATCTGGGCCGCTACTGTCACGACCGCGGGATCGGGGACATGGTGGTCGGCGACCAGTGGTACCAGAGCCACGTCTAGCCAGCCATGCGACTACTGGTGCTTGGCGGAGCGTGGCTCCTCGGCCGCCTGGTTGCTGAGGATTCCCTCAGCCGGGGTTTCGACGTCACCGTCTTCAACGAGGGACGGGGTGCTGACTCGCTGCCGCGCGGCGTTCGGTACATCCGCGGGGACCGGAGGCTTGACGCAGATCTGCATGCCCTCGCCAAGTCCGGGCCATGGGACGTCGTGGTGGATATATCTGGCAAGGCCCCTGCTGTCGTGCGGCGCTCAGTCCGGGCCCTGGCGCAGGTCGCCGGGCGGTACGTCTCCGTGTCGGCGGTGTCGGTGTACCGGGAGTGGCCCGACGTCCCAGTAGACGAGGACTCGCCGCTGTGGGCCGGCGACGCCGATTTCGACCCAGGGGCCCCGCCGTGGGAACCGGACGTTTACGGCCGCATGAAGGCCGGCTGCGAGATGGTCTGCCGCGACGCTTTCGGCGACGACGGACTGCTGATCCTGCGCCTGCACACGATCATCGGCCAGTACGACGACGACGGTCCGCTGCTGTGGTGGCTGAACCGGATGCGGCGCGGCGGCCCGGTCCTCGTGCCGGCGCCAGACCGGGCGATTCAACCGGTCGATGTGCGCGACCTGTGCCGCTTCCTGGTCGATCAGGTCCAGCGGGGCACGACCGGTGCTTTCAATGTCGCCGCGCCGGCTGACGGCCGCACCTACGGCGCT
Source organism: Streptosporangiaceae bacterium (assembly GCA_035532775.1). GTDB lineage: Bacteria > Actinomycetota > Actinomycetes > Streptosporangiales > Streptosporangiaceae > Chersky-822. The sequence continues at coordinate 32,681 of DATKQH010000241.1, read as the reverse complement.
ATGGTGCAGGCCTGCGCCGAGGTGGTGGCCGCCGACGCGGCAGCCGAGCCCGAGCTGGTCTGGGCCGACGAGGACTGGCTTGCGGACCAGGGGGTCCGGCCGTGGACAGAGCTGCCGTTGTGGCATAACGCCGCGGCTGCGTGGGAGGTCAGCGCCGATCGCGCGGTGGCGGTGGGATTGCGCTGCCGCCCGCTGGTCGATACGGCCTCCGGCACGTGGCGGTGGCTGAACAGCGGCGTAAGGAAGGTCGATCGCGAGCGGATCACCCGGTATGGGATCGACCCGGCGCGGGAGGCGGAAATCATCGCGCGGTGGCAGGCAGCGATGCGGCGATATGGCGCGCGGCCTTGATGGCTAGCGCGACGCTGGTGAGCGCGGGATTGCGGGCCGTTGCGGGCCGAGAATCACGTCGCTGCCGGTCCAGCGGCCGGACCGGGGAGGGGAAGTCGATCTGACCGCTGCTGCCAGTATTCGCGGGCATGTGGTATAGTTAATGACACGATTGGGCAGTTGGCTGACGCCGCAGATCATGAGAGCGTCGGTGATGTGACCTACGGCACTGTTTCCGCGGCACTGTTAAGGGCCGTCCATCACATGTCACGAGGTTCGTATGTCATTACAGCCGCCCAGACCTCCCACCCCGTCGAGCGCAATAGGACCAATGGTCAGCGTCATCATCCCGACGCTCGACAGGTCGGCGCTCCTTGATGCCGCACTCGGCAGCGTCGCGGCCCAGGATCTGCGCGGCGATGTCGAGGTGATCGTCGTCAACGACGGGGGGGCGTCTGTCTCCTCGGTCGTTCGTACGTGGAACGATATGCTGGCCATCCGACTGGTGGAACTCGACCGGCGGGTGGGTCCCGCCGCCGCCAGGAACGTCGGCCTCGAGGTCGCCGACGGTGAGTACATTGCCTTTCTTGACGATGACGACCTGTTTATGCCGGGTCACCTCGCAGCGGGTTGCGAACCGCTGGACCGCGATGATGCTGATTTCGTTTACCTCGGTGCCGTCGTCGCGGACCACCGATTAAACAGCCTTCCGCTGGATCTCGGCGAGTTTCCGCTCAAGGCGTATCCCTATGACCATCGGCTCCTGATGGTCGCTAACTTCCTGCACACCGGCTCCGTGATCGTGCGCAACTTCAGGAACACGCCGGTCCGGTTCGATGAGTCGTTGGACGTGTGCGAGGACTGGGACCTGTGGATAGCACTGATCATCGCCCAGGGCTACCGCGTGTCATTCGTTGACAAGATCACCTCCATCTATCACCAGGTGCCCGACATATCTGGCCTTGTCGCCAGCGCGCAGCTGGCCTCACCTTCGAAGTTCGCGCTGGCCAGGGACTACATAAACGCGAAGTGGCCCAGCGGCGACTCCCTGGTGCTCGCCTATCGCGAGTGGATGATCGCGCTCGAGGCGTTCCGCTCCGATCTCATCGCAAGGAAACGGCGCATGCCGAACCTTCTCTTCGACCAGATCCTCCGGTATCTCCACGAACGGATGACTCGAGAGGACCCGCCGGAGTACGCCCATATCAGTCAATTTTTCGTACGGCAGTGACCGACGCGTGAACGCAGGGAGATTATGGCCGTGTCTGATCTGCTGCAGACCTCCCCTTATCTGACGTGCATATCCGCGGGGGACGCGAGCCCGATCGTCTACGCGATAGACGAGCGGGAGCCGACCTCCCCGGACGTTACGCCTCTCGATGGCGCAGTGTTCGGCGTCATCGGGCTGGCCAGGAACGTGGTGTGGCACACGGAACGCGCCGCACTTGATGCCTTACAGCATGCCGCCCGGGCGCCGGTCGCCCGGCGGTCGCTGATCGAGTTGTACGGCATTCAGGTGGTGTCGAACCTGGTCAGCCGGGGCTGGCTGCAGCGCCCTGATGAGCTCTGCACGGAGTACCTGCTGACCACGGCGCAGATCGAGGTCACGGCGCACTGCAACTGGGGCTGCAGGTTCTGCCCGGTGTCGGTCGACAGGAAGCCGTCGGCGACGATGCCGATGCCGCTCTTCGAGGAGATCATCGAGAAGATCTCGCCGTACGACACGATCCGGTATGTCACCTTCCACTTCTACAACGAGCCGACGCTCGACCGCTTCTTCGACGACCGGCTCGCGGTGCTGCGCAAGCACGGGCTGCTGCTGCGGCTGTTCACGAACGCGAGCCGCCTGACGGAGGACAGGATCAAGGCGCTGAAGGGGTCCGGAGTGCTCGACCAGCTCGTGGTGAATCTTCCGTCGCTGCAGAAGGACGAGTTCCGGGCCCTGACGCAGTCGAAGACGCAGGCGGCCAGCCTGCGCAACCTCGATGCGGCAGTCGAGCACGGGCTTCCCGTCGGGATCGCCGTCAACGGAGGCGGCGAGGACGTGCGTCATCGCCTGGCTGAACTGCGGGAACGGTACGAGCCGCAGGGCGTCCCGGTCAACGCGACGCTCACCTCGGACCGGGCCGGGACGGTGGACGGCCGTTATAACCAGGCGGTCCGGATCGAGGGCCCGCTGCGCGGCTGCGGGTGGCCGGTGAACCACGCGCACTTCTCGGTCAGCGGCGACATGTTCATCTGCTGCAATGACTACTACCAGCGCGAGACCTTCGGGAACATCCGGTCGGGGTCCGTGCACGAGATCATGACGAGCCCGGCGGCCCTCCTGGTACGTCGGCGCGTCTTCGGCGTGGCCGATGCTCCCGCCGATTACCTGTGCCGCAGCTGTCACGACCAGTTGGCGGACTTCCCGCTCCGCCAGTTCCGGCCGCTGGCGACCTTCCCGGTGTGCGAGCTTCGCCGACGCCAGGGGGCGCCCCGTGCCTGACCCTGTCCGCATCTGGTACGTATCCGCCCAACGGCTCTGCAACTTTCGCTGTAAGTACTGTGTCTCAGTCAGCGACTACGCGAAGAGCAACACGGAGGACTGGTTCGAGCCGGACGACCTGGCGCGCTTTGAGAAGATCGTCCGCTGGATCGCCGACCGCCCGTTCCGGGTGAGCGTCCGGCTGGCGACCCTCGGTGAGCCGTTCGCCTCCCGGCCCTTCCTAGCGCAGGCAGCGTGGCTGAGCACGCGCCCGAACGTCGACTTCGTCGAGCTGCTGACGAACGGCTCGCTCCTGAAGAGGCGACTCGACCAGCTCGATCGAGAGGGTGACATCAGCAAGGTCTCGCTCTGGGTCACTCATCATCACACCGAGATCAGCGTCCCGCGATTCATCGAGAACGCACGCTTCGCGGAGGAGAAGTACGGCTGCTTCGTCGTGGTGAACGGCCTGCTCTTCCCGGACAGCGAGGCGTCGGTGCTCGAGCTCAAGCAGGCCGCGGAAGAGGCGGGCCTCCGCTTCAACCTGGACCTCGGCTACGACCCCCTGACGCCTCATGGGGTGCACACGACCCTCGAGACGATGGTGCCCGTCCTCCGCGAGGAGGACGGGATTGGCCGCGCCATCCGGCTCGGCGCTAATCCCAAGCTGCTTCGGCTCAACTTGCTGGCGATGCGCGACCTCCGCCATCAGTTGTGCAGCGCTGGTCACAACTACCTCTACATCGGCATCCGGGGCGATGTGTACCGCTGCTCGCGTTACCAGGCGCTGGACAAAGACCGGCTCGGGAACGTCCTGGACGAGGACTTCGAACTCCGGCTGAACAAGGCACGGTGGGTCCCGTGCGAGGCCGGGTTCGGCTGCGGGAACAAGGAAGACTTCCTGAACCTGCGACGTCCTGACCGGGAGGACGAGCCACCAGCCCGCAGCCTCGGCTGGATCGGTGCCGACACCGATCATCAGGACCGCCGGCCGTAGCCGGAGGCAGCGCGGCGGCACGGCTCGTGACGGCAGCGACGAGAGTCCCTGCCGTCGGCACGTCAACGGAAAGAGCAGACGAGTGCGCGTAGAGCATCTGACGTGGCCCGAGTACCGGGATCTCGCCGCCGTGCGGATCGTCGTCCTGCCGATCGGCGCGATCGACGGCCACGGCCCGCATCTCCCGCTGTCCACTGACACGATCGTCTCGACCTACCTGGCGCACAGTCTCGAGAGGCACCTGGACGTTCTCGTGCTCCCCACTGTTCCCTATGGCCAGAAGACGGATCCGCCAGCGAGCGGCGGGGAGTTCCCCGGCGTGACCAACGTGCGCGCGTCGACACTGACCAACGTGGTGCTCGACGTGCTGCGCGCCTCTTATCGTCATGGTGCGCGGCGGTTCCTCATCCTTGATTCGCACAAGGCGAACGTCGGCGCGGTGCGGGAGTCGGCCGACCTGTTCATCGACGGTGCGCCAGGTGCTCGCGTCATGGCGGCCACGTGGTGGGACCTGGTGTCCGAGGACTCCCGGAACGCGATCGCCGACGAGACCGGCATCAGCCGCCAGGACGACCACCACGCCGCGATGGTGGAGACGAGCCTGATGATGCACATCGCGCCGGATTCAGTGCGCCTCGAGCTCCTCGCTGACGACAGCTTGACCCGCCGGGCGCGCTACCTCATCCTTCCGGTGCCGGACTCGCTGAAGACCCGGACCGGCGTCGTGTATCGCGCCAGCCGTGCGAGCCCGGTGATCGGCGAGCGGCTGGTCGCCGAGATCGTCTCGAACCTGATCGACGCCGTGAAGCTCGAACTGGGGTGACAGCGGACGCTGAAGGGCGACATGGGGCCGTGCGCTGAGCCGGGTCAGTCACGGCCGATCCGCAGGTCAGGTGCCAGCTCCAGCAACGGCGCCGCCTGCGCTGGCTGGAAGCCGACGCCGAGCCAGGTGCCCGCCGTGATCGTGGCGCTGTTGGCCGAGCCGGCGGCGGAGGCCGCCGCCGTTCCGTCGTGGACGAATTCCAGGATCGCGTCCGCGCCGCTGTCCGCCGTGACACGCCTGCGGAGCGACGCCACGCGACCGGCCAGGCTTCCGTAGACGCTCGCCCCCTCGTCGACGGGGACGCCCGCGGTGACGCAGGACGCGATGCTGACCATGACGCGGACACGACGAGAGCGGGCACGAGCGGCGCGCCTGACGACGTCGGCGAGCGCGTCCGCCACGGCGTCCTCGACCTCGTCCGGAGATCTGCGGGACGGCGCCGCGCGGGCATCGATAAGCCTGAGCCCGGTCAGCGCCGCCGTGCTTCGTTCCGCTACTGCCGTCCTGATACTCGTGTGACCGAGGTCGGCCACGGCGACCAGCTCCCCGATGCCCATGGCACTACCGCGCCGGGCGGCCCCGACCAGAGGTGCCACCGCCGGATGCAGTGTGAGCGCCACACGGCAGGGCCGCGCCGCCGCGGCCGCGCCCGCCCGGGCGGCCCTGGTGATGATGTGCCCGCAGCTGCCCGCCAGGAGGCCGCCGGCGAGCCAGACGCTGTCAACCGTCAGCCAGTACGACAAGTAGGCGCGGCGCACCGGGGTGCCGGCCTGTTCGTCGCGTGTCCTCGGGTCGCGAAGCGTCGCGATCAGCGCGCCCAGGCGACGCCCGAAGATCACCAGCGCCGCGGTCGCGGCTCGGGCCGCGTGCGCGTCGGCGGACGCCGCTGCGGACGCAAGGTCGTCTGACAGCCGGCCCGGCCGCAGTCCGGGCAGGCCACAGTCCGCTGCAAGCGCGCAGAAGGCATCTCGCGAGCACGCATCCTCGGCACGCCGTCCGGCGACCTCCGGGCACCCGAAGTTACCGATGACCACCCGGTTCAGCGACGCCTCGGTCGTCAGCTCCAGGGGATCGAATCCCGCGCCCGGCACGCTGCCCGCCTGCCCTGCCATCGCCGGCCGGCCGCTAGGCCTCCAGGAGGGTACAGGCCCAGTGCATGCCGCGGCCGAGCCCGACCAGCGCCACCAGCGTGCCTGACTCCAGCCGCCCGGCGGCCGCATCGGCGCTCAGTGAGTAGAGCTGGTCAGCGGCGCCGAGGTGACCGGTTTGCAAGCCAAGCTCCAGGTTGGTTGCCGTCAGCGGGAGCCCGAACCCGGCGGCCAGCGACTCGAAGCTGTGCCGGTTGTCGTGCGGCAGGATCAGCCGCCGCAGGTCGCTCAGGTCCGCGCCGATCTGGGCGCAGGCTCGTTGCGCCACCGCCTGGGCGCGTTCGCTGATCTGGGCGATGAACCGCTTGAACGGCTCCTCCTCATAGTGGAAGAAGTCCAGGATCTCCCAGGCATCGGCGGCCCGCGGCGGCTCGGCGGGCTGCGGCCCGGTGCCGAATGGCCGGGCGGCGCCGCCCTGGTCGAGCCGGTAGAAGTCCGCGTACCTGCCGTCGGTGATCACCTGGCTGGCCCGCCACCGAAGCCCGGGGTGCCCGCGGCGGGCGATAGCCGCGACCGCGCCGTCGGAGAAGACCATTGACTGGGTCTCCATCCGGTTCCAGTACTCCTCGCAGGTCCGGTTGGCGCAGACGAACAAGGCGGTCTGGTAGCTGGGGTGCGTGGCGAACCGGCCAGCGATGAGATCGAGCCCAGTCATGCCGGTGGTGCAGGCCTGCGTGACCAGGACGGCCTCGGCATTGCCGGCGCCGAGGCGGTGCTGCAAGCTGGCGGCCGCGTCCCAGTACAGGTACTCGGCGATGTCGGTGAGGCCGAGCACGATCAGGTCGAGCTCGGCCGGCTCGATGGCCGCCGTGGCCATGGCCCGCTGCGCGGCCAGTTCCGCCAAGTCGGTCACGCCGACGCCGGGCGAACTGCGGTGGACTGTCTGGTAGCCGTAGCCGAGCACCCGCTCCACATCGTCGGTGTAGGCGCTCACCACGGTGCTAACCGGTGCGGGATCGCCGAGTACGGTGCCGAAGGCCGCTAACCCGAAGTCCACCAGATCTCCCTCCACGCCGCCTGCTGCCACGGCAGCCGACCCTTACCATAACTCCCAGGCCGGGGGGAGCTAGGCTATGAAGTAGTCAGTAAAGGGACGATACCCCGCATTTAAGGTAGGGCGGTTAACCGTGACGACGCTAGAGGACTTAGTCGCTGAAGTGCTGGGGGTCTCGCCGGTTAGCGTCACCGACGATCTCAGCCCGCGCACGGAAGGCAGCTGGACCAGCCTGCGCCACGTGCAGCTCATGTCAGCGGCCCGGCGCGCCTATGGGGTGACCCTGGCGCCCCGCGAGATGCGGTCGATCCGGTCCGTTGGTGATCTGCGCGCCCTGCTGCGCGCGCACGGAGTTGACGCGTGACGCCCGGTGACCGGTGCGCCCGCCCGGCTGGACGGCGAGGACTTGGCGCGCCTGCTGCTGATCCGCCATGTCGAGCAGAGCTTGCTCAGCCTGTTCGCGGCCGGCCAGGTCAGCGGCGGGATGGTCCGGCGCGCGCTGGCGGCGCCCTGCTCGCCCTGCTCGCCGCAGCGGGCCAGGGCGCCGAGCGGCGCGCTGACGGCGCAGGTAACGGGCCGGGGGCGGGTGCCACCAGCAGCGCCGGGCCGGGCCCCGGCTGGGGAGCCGGTCGTAGCCGGGCAGCCGGAGTGGGCCGCCGGCGACTGAGGTAGGTCAGCCGCGAGTTAGCTCGGCCAGCCGTTCGAGCTGCTCGTGCCGCATCGCCGCGGTGGGCGCGACGATGCCGGCGATGAGGACGTCGGTGCCGGCCGCGTCGTAGGCGGCCAGGCGCCGCCGCACGTGATCCGCCGGCCCGCAGACCGACATCTCATCCACCAGATCGTCGGGCAGCGCCGCCATCGCCTCGTCGAGATCGCCGGCCAGGTAGGCCTCCTGCACCCGGCTGGCCGCGGTGCGGAAACCCAGCTGTCCGGCCAGCCGGTTGTAGTAGTTGGTCTGCCGGGTGCCCATGCCGCCGAGAAAGAGCGCGAGCCACGGGCGCATCATGTCGCGGGCCAGATCATGATCGTCGAGAATGAGGACCTGGACCATCACCGCGACCGTGAACGCCTCCAGCGAGTGCCCGCGCCTGGCCGCCCCGTCGGCTAGCCAGCCGCGGGCCTGCGACACGTAGCTGGGCGGGCAGTGGATCCCCAGCCAGCCGTCGCCGAGCTCGCCGGCCAGGGCGACCGCGGCACGGCCGATTCCGGCCAGGTAGACCGGCGGCGGCTGGACGCCATGTGCAGACGCCATCGGCATCTCGGTGGCCTGCCCGCCAGGCAGCGGCAGCGCGAGGGTCTGGCCGCAGTAGCTGATCGGCTCTCCGGCCATGGCCATCCGCAGCACGGCCACGTAGTCACGGGCGCGAGCGAGCGGCCGCCCGTACGGCTGGCCGTGCCAGCCTTCGACCACCTGGGGCCCGGACGTTCCGAGCCCGAGGATCAGGCGGCCGCCCGACAGCCGCTGCAGCGTCAGGGCCGTCGCCGCGGCGGTCACCGCGGCGCGCGCGGAGATCTGCAGCACGGCGCTGCCCAGCGCGACCCGCTCGGTCCTGGCGGCGAGCCAGCCGAGCACGCTCACCGGATCGGTGCCGGACACCTCTGAGCTCCAGATCGAGTCATAGCCGAGCCGCTCGGCCTTCCTGATTAACTCATCCAGCGTCGCCAGTTGCGCGGCACTGCCGATCCCGCCCACGCTGTAACCCAGCCGCATCGACCCGACATCCGCCTCTCGGAGCAGCGTCCCAGTGTTCCTGTATGGTAAGATAGTGTTCTTATGTTATCTTTGCACAGGTGCCTCAGTGAATGGGTTAATCGATGACCGATGCCATCGAGATTGACCGGCTGACCCGCATTTACACCTACGCGCCGAGGCCAGGCGCGCGTCGCGAGAAAACGACGGTGCTGGCCCTTGACGATGTCTGTCTGTCGGTCGCCAAGGGGGAGATCATCGGGTTACTGGGCCCGAATGGCGCTGGCAAGACGACGCTGATCAACATTCTCGCTACTGTCCTGCTGCCCAACCGGGGCACGGTCCGGGTGCTCGGCTTCGATGTCACCACTCACGCGATGCCGATCCGGGAGCGGATCGGCATCGTCTTCGGCGGTGAGCTTGGCCTGTACCGGCGGCTGACCGTTCGTGACAACCTCGATTACTGGGCGGCGATGTACCACGTGCCCCGTCGCGAGCGGCACGACCGGCTCGACTGGCTGCTGGGCAAGGTCGGGCTCGCCGACCACGCGCAGACTCCTGTTGACCGCCTGTCCAAGGGCATGAAGCAGCGCATGCATCTGGCCCGCGGACTCGTCAACGATCCGGAGCTGATAATCCTTGACGAGCCCACCTCCGGTATGGACCCGGTCAGCGGCCGCGAGTTCCGGCAGTTGGTTGACGGCCTCAGGCGCGACGGCCGCACCATCCTGCTGGCGACACACGACATGTCCGAGGCCGAGGAACTGTGCGATCGCGTGGTGCTGATCGATCACGGCCGGATACGCGGGATCGAAGATCCCAAGGCGGTCGGTCACTGGCTCGCCAGCTATGAGCGCGTCGAGGCGAGGGGCGCCAGCGCGGCGCTCATCGAACAGATCGCCGCGCTCGCCGGAGTCGGGACCGTCGAGGATCTTGGTGACGGCTGGCGGAGGATCCACACCACCGCGGCGGACGCCTCGGCCGCGATCCTGAAGCTCCTCGTCGACTCGGGGGTGACCTCCCTGCGCACCTCGGTGCCCAGCCTGGAAGAGGTCTATCTGCACATCATCGGCGACCGGGGATTCAGCCTGTGAATGACGCGATCGCCGGAGCCGTGCTTCAGCTGAGGCTTTTCCGCAGGGCGCTCGGTAACCTCCTGCTGTTTGTCGTGATTCCTTTCTTCAGCGCTATATTCCTGTCCGCGGCCAGCAACCGGGGCTCGTCTTACCTCACCGCCAGGCCGGTGCTGGCCCCGGCCATCATCGGCCTGTGGATGGTATCGGTGGTGGTGGCCGAGACGGTGGTGACCACCGAGCGCGTGTACGGCACGCTGCCCCTCATGGTGGCCGCCCCGGCCGCGTTCGGCCGGGTCGTGGCCGGGCGGGTGCTGACGGTGACGCTGCTTGGCCTGCTCACCGTCGTGGAGGCGGTCGGCGTGGCCAGGATCGGGTTCGGGGCGCCGATACACTTCTACCACCCGGCGGTGTTCGTGCTCGCCCTGCTGGCCACCGCGCTCGCGACGGCAGGCACCGCGACCGCGCTGACGGCCGCGTTCCTGGCCTTCCGGCCGGCCGGCCGCTATGTCAATACGCTGGGTTATCCGTTCTACATCCTGGCCGGCGTCATCGTGCCCGTCAGCTTCCTGCCGTCCTGGCTGCGCCCTGTCGGCGACATCATCTACCTGCGCTGGAGCGCGGAGTTGCTGTACGCGAGCATGAGCCGGGCGAGCGTCAGCGATCCGCTGGGCGGGCTCGCGCTCATCCTGCTGCTCGGCGGCGCCTCCTATGCCATTGGCGCATGGCTGATCCGCGCGGTCATCGACCGGTTGCGCGCCACCGGCGAGGCAGGGCTGATATGAGCCGGGCGCGGCGGCTGCTGGAGCAGGCGCAGACTGCCTTCCGGACCGGCATCCGGGATTTCCGGGGGCTGTACACGTGGCGATCCTGGCTCTTCGGCTGGTTCGCCCGGCTGATGACCCAGGCGCTGTTCTTCACCTCGTTCGGGTACTGGCTCGGGTCGCGCGCCACAGTGCGGTACATGGCGGTCGGCAATACGACCGTCCTGGTCTGCATGGAATCGCTGGCGGTGATTCCCCTGCTGCTCGGCGAGCGCTACATGGGAACGTTCTCCCTCCACGTCGCGGCTCCGGCCAGCTTCGTGCTGACCTACTTCGCCCGGAACTTCTACTGCCCGCTGATCGGGGTGCTGAGCAGCACGTTCGGCTTCTTCGTCGTGGCCACGGCGTTCGGGGTGCGGCTCGGCGGGCCTTACGTCGCCTGGGTACCCGTGCTGACCGCGCTCATCGGCTTGTCGGCGTACTCGTTCGGTTTCGCCGTGGGGGCCATCGTGCTCAGCCTGCCGTCGTTCAGCATGGTGGCGCTCAATCTTAGCTATCTGTCCCTGATGGCGTTCTGCGGCGTGAACGTGCCGGTGAGCTACTGGCCGGCGGCCGTGCGCGGAGTCGCGGACATTCTGCCGCTGACGCACGGGCTGCTCGCGCTCCGCGAACTGCTGGCCGGCGCGCCGGCCGCGTGGATCTGGCGCGATTGCGCGCTTGAAGCAGCCGTCGGCCTGGGCTGGCTCGCCGTCGCCGTGGCTGTCCTGCAGTACTACGCGAGCGCCAGTCGCCGCACCGGCAACATCCAGCTCACCGCGTGACGCGGCACGCCCAGGCGCGTCGCGGGACTTCGCGGCGCGCCGGTGCCGGGCGCGTCAGCCAGTGGGTTCCGCCGATGCCTTCAGCTGCTCCGCGATCGCGGCGGCACCGGCCACCGTCGGCTCGTTGAAGAGGCTGCGCATCGGCAGCCTGATACCGGTCTCCTTGCGCACCATCGAGATGATCTGCACGGCGATCAGCGAGTTGCCGCCTAGCTCGGCGAAGTCCGCGGTCACGCTGACCTGATCCAGGCCGAGAACCTCCGCCCAGATCTGGGCGATGAGCTGCTCAAGCTCGGTACGCGGCGCCACGAACTCACCGGTGCTGACGGCATCGCCACCATCGGACCTGGCCAGCGGGCCCAGCTGGGTTTCGAGCGTCTCCTGGGTCAGCCCGCGGGTGAGCGCGGCGATCTGCTCAAGAGGCTCGGCGGTGATCGCCACCTGCCGGCCAAGGTCGACGCCGATCAGCCGCGCGAAGGCGACGGCGCCATCGTCGGGGCGGATCCCGGTCAGCGGGCTGCCAGCCGCCCCGGCGGCGCCCTGCTCCCGCCCGGCACGTACCGCCCCGGGCACGCCAGGGCTCACCGCCGTCCGCATCGCCTCGCGTTCCATCCGGCGGACCGTGTAGTCGCCCAGCGAGACGATCTGGCGGCCCGTCTCATCGAGCAGCGTGATGTCGGACGCCACGATCTCCCCGGACTCGGTGTCATGGAAGCGGACATGGCTCCAGATCCGGGCCGGCATGCGGTCATGGACCGTTATCCGGCCATAGCCCAGCGGCAGGTAGCTGCCGTCACCGGGCAGCTCAGCAAAGTTGAGTGCCTCATCGAGCAGCGCCGGGTGCAGCACCCAGTCCGCGAGCTCGGCGGCGACCGTATCGCCCGCTTCGAGCAGCGCGAGCTGCTCATTCTGGCCTAGGTAGACCTGGCGCAGGCTGCGCCAGCGGGACCCGAACTGGACGAGTCCCGCCTGCTGGTCACGGGCCGGGCCTGCCTCGCGCGCTGACGGCGAGCAGCGGGCGATGATCGCGCTGAGATCGGCGCGCTCGGCCGCCTGATCGTCCCTGGCCAGGGCGGCCGTGCCGCGCGCATGGGTCCGCACCGTGCCGTCGGCCAGGCTCACCACCTCGAACTCCAGGCCGTCGGCGGCGCGGCTGAACACGACGCGCAGTTCAGCCGAAGCGCCGTCCGGCACCGCCAGCGGCCTGGTGATCGCGATATCCCGGAGCTCGATGGCCTGGCCAGAGGCGGGTAGCACAGCTTGCGCAGCGCAGCGGACCACCTCCAGGTACCCGGTGCCGGGCAGCACCGGGACCCCTTCGATGCGGTGCTCGTCCAGGATCCAGTGGCGATCGGAGGATATAACGCCGCCGCACCAGGCGGGCGCCTCCCCGGCGGCCTCGTGCTTCGCGGTCACGACGGGATGGCTGATCGCGATCAGGGCCTCGCCCCGCTCCAGCGCGCGGAACGCCACCGGCGCGGTCACCTCCGCGGCCATGCCGCGTTCCAGCCACCGTCCCCAGTTCACCGACACGACGCTCGCCCGCCCGGCCGGGTGGGCGTTCGCGAAAGCGTCGAGGAAGTTGTTCGCCGCGCAGTAGTCAACCTGGCCGAAGCCACCGGTGACCGCCGTCACCGATGAGCACAAGACGATGAAGTCCGGCTCCAGGTCGCCGAACACGTGCTGCAGCAGCACCGTTCCGATGACCTTGGGCAGCAGCACGTGCTCGGCGGCGGCCCGATCCTTCACCTCGGCCATGCCGCCCCCGGGAACGCCAGCCGCGTGCACGATGCCATCCAGCCGTCCGAACCGCGCCAGCACCTGCTCGCGCAGCCTGAGCAGATCCGCCTCGCTCGTCACGTCCGCCGCCCCGGCCGTGACCTCGGCGCCGCTGGCTTCCATCCGGGCGATGGCCGCGATCGCGCGCCGGACCGGGCCGCCGCTGCCTGACTCGGCCAGCACCGCGTCCCAGCCAGCCCGCGGCGGCAGCCCGGACCGTGACACCAGCACCAGCCTGGCCTGGCAGCTGGCGGCCAGGTGCTCGGCCAGCGTGATCCCGATGCCGCCGAGCCCTCCGGTGATCAGGTAGACGCCGCGATCGCGCAGCCCGGGGCCGGGCGGCAGGCCGGCAGCGTCCCTGGGTACCCGGACCGGCTGGTAGCGGCACTGCCAGCGCCGTTCCTGACGGAGCGCTACGTCCCCGGCAGGCTCGGTGAAGATTTCCTGTGCCAGCCGGCCGGCCAGGCCGCCGGGGGAGCCGGCCAGGTCGGCCACTGGCCCGATGTCGATGTGCCGCACCAGCAGGCCGGGCAGCTCAAGCGGGATGACCTTGGTCACGCCGGCCACGGTGGCATGCTCGGGCCTGGTCAGGTCCGGGCCGGTGACCCGCTGCGTCCCCGATGTGATCACGTCCAGCCGCAGTCCGTCGGCGAGGGTCGCTGACGCTACCGCCTGCACCAGGCCGAGCAGGCTGAAGAAACCCCGGTCCTGCGCTCGCCAGACCGCCTCAGCGCCGTCGGCCGGCGACCCGTCGAGCGCCCACGCGTGGATGAGCCGATCTGGTCGCCAGCCCCGCGCCCCGAGGTCGGCGAAAAGCGCCTCGAAGTCGGCGCGCGAGTCTGGCCTGATTGCGTACTCCCCGTCACCGCCCCGGGTGGACTCTGCAGCCGAGCGGACCACGATGACGTCCGGGCCGACCGCGCGGACGGCAGCGACCAGCGGCCCGGCCGCCTGATCGGCGAAGATCAGGCACCGGTCGCACGGCGGCTCCTGCCGCGCCATGGGCAGCTGCTCCCAGGCCGGCACCGTGAACCAGTCATCCACTGGCCGCCCGGCGCCCGACCGGCCGGCCAGCGCCGGTGCGGGTGCATCAGGCGAGATATCCGGCTTGATCCAGTAGTACTCCCGCTGCCAGGGATACGGGGGCAGCGGCACCCGGCGCCCGGCGGCGCCGAACGTCTCGCGGTCCAGCGTGACGCCGCTGACCCACAGCTGCCCGGCGGCCGCGTAGAGCGCGTCCAGGTCGGATTCCCGGCCGTCCCGGCGGCGCAGGCTCGGCACCGTCTTGACCTGGCCGCTCCCGCGCGTCAGCCTGGCCAGGCCGGAGAGCTGCTGGCCTGGACCGCATTCCACGAGCAGCCAGTCGCCGTCCCCGGCCATGGTGGCGAGGCAGTCGGCGAACCGGACCGTCTCGCGTGTCTGGAGGGCCCAGTAGGACGGGTCGGTGGCCTCGGAGTCCGTGATCCAGCCGCCGGTCACGTTGGACAGGAACGGCTGGGCGGGCGGGCGGCGCTGGACGTCGGCGACGACGGACCGGAACTGCGCGAGCACGGGTTCCATCATCGGCGAGTGGAAGGCGTGGGAGGTGCGCAGCCGCCTGCTGGCCACCTCCAGGCCGGCCAGCTTCGCGGCGAAGCCGTCGACCTGCGCGGCAGGGCCAGCCACCACGCACGAGTGCGGCCCGTTGACGGCTGAGAGCGCCAGATCATCGGATAGCAGCTGGCGCAGCTCGTCCTCGGCGAGCTGGACCGCCAGCATGGCCCCTGGCGGCAGACTCTGCATCAGCCGGCCGCGTGCGGCCACCAAGGCGATCGCGTCGGGCAGCTCGAACACGCCGGCGAGCGTCGCCGCCACGTACTCGCCGATGCTGTGCCCGACCATCCCGGCCGGCCGGACTCCCCAGTCGCGCCACAGCAGCGCCAGGGCATACTCGATCACGAACAGGGCGGGCTGGGCCACCTCAGTCTGCCGCAGCCGACCGTCCGCCTCGGCGCTCCCCGCGGCCAGCATCAGCTCGCGCAGATCGGCGCCGAGGTACCCGGTGAGGATCTGGGCACACTCGTCAACCACCCGGCGGAACGCGGGCTCGGCCGCGTATAGCTGCGCGCCCATCCCGGCGTACTGGGCGCCCTGGCCGGGGAACATGAGGGCGACCCGAGGCGGCTGCGGCGGCGCGGTGCTCGCGATCTGCCGCCGGGAATCGGCGAGCGCCCGGACGGCATCAGCGGTGCTGGCCGCGGTCACGGCGAGGCGCTCGGGGAACTCCGCGCGGCCGACTCGCAGCGTGCGGGCGACATCGGCCAGGTCCAGGTCCGTGGCTTCCAGGTGCGCGGCTAGCCGCGCCGCCGCGGTGGTGAGCGCCTTGGGGGTGCGGGCGCTCAGCTGGAGCAGGTGCACGGGGCGGTCATCCCGGCGCTCCTGGTCCTCATCCGGCGCCTCCTCCAGCACGACGTGCGCGTTGGTGCCGCCCATGCCGAACGAGCTGACGCAGGCCCGGCGCGGGCCGCCGTCGGCTTCCCATGGCGCCAGCGAGGCGTTCACGTAGAATGGGTTGCTGCCGAAGTCGATCTTCGGATTCGGCTCCTCGTAGTGCAGGCTCGCCGGGATGAGCCGGTGCTCCAGCGCGAGCGCGGTCTTGATCAGGCCCGTCACGCCGGCGCTCGGCCCAAGGTGCCCGATGTTGGTCTTGACCGTGCCGATCGCGCACCAGCCGACGTCCGCTGAGTACTGGCGGAACACGCTCGACAGCGCGGCCACCTCGATCGGATCGCCGAGCGCCGTTCCCGTGCCGTGTGCTTCCACGTAGCTGACGGTCCGCGGGCTGATTCCGGCCGCCGCCACCGCCTGCGCGATCACTTCCGCCTGGCCCTCGTGGCTGGGCGCGGTGAACCCGGCCTTGGCTGAGCCGTCATTGTTAATGGCGTTCCCCAGGATGATCGCGTAGATGTGGTCGCCGTCGGCCTGCGCGTCGCTGAGCCGCTTGAGCAGGACCACGCCGCCACCGCTGCCCCAGACCGTGCCGTCGGCCTGCGCGTCGAACGCGCGGCAGCGCCCGTCGGACGAGTGGACTCCGCCCTCCATGTGCAGGTATCCCCGGCCGAGCGGGAGGTCTACGTTTACGCCGCCGCCCAGTGCCATGTCGCACTCGCCGTTGCGCAGGGCTTCGCAGGCGATGTGCACCGCGACCAGCGACGTGGAGCAGGCGGTGTGCAGGGTCATGCTCGGCCCCCGCAGGTTCAGCTTGTAGGAGGCGAGGGTCGCTACGTAATCGGGATGACTGCTGACCGCCAGCCCGACCATTCCGACCGCGGCGTAAGCCGCTCGGTTGCGCCTGGTGTAGAGCCATTGGTAGGCGTCCTCGCCGCTGCCCGCGTACACGCCGATGTCCCCGCGATACGCGGACGGGTCGTAGCCGCCGTCTTCCAGCGCCATGTAGGCCATCTCCAGGAACAGGCGCTGCTGCGGGTCGCGTACCTGTGCCTCCCGCGCCGTCATGCCGAAGAAGGCCGCGTCGAAGAACTCGGCGTCATCAGGCACGGCGGCGACGGGAACGAACGCGGGATCCTCGAGCTCCTGCTCGGTCACGCCGATCGCCAACTGCTCCTGCCTGGTCCATCTCCTGATCGACTCGGTCCCGTTGGCCAGGTTGCGCCAGAACTGCACCGGGTCGCTCGCGCCGGGCAGGCGGCAGCCGATGCCGATGATCGCGATCGGCTCAAGAGCCGGCTCCTGGTCGCCGTATCCGGTGGGGATGGCAGCGGTCATGGCGTTCTCCTCTTGCCTGGTTGCCGATTCATTCGCCCTGGCCGCCTGGGTCATCGGCTGGGCCTGCGGGACCGGGGTCGGCAGGTACCGGATCGCATACCTGCAGCCGCAGCTCGGACAGATACCGGCGCCCGGCGCTGTCGGGCACCCAAGCGTGGTCAGGACCCGGCAGCATCTCGGTGACCGTCAGGCCAGCATCCGGACCGGCTGACCTGGCCGCCGCGCGCAGCATATGGTGGAACGAGGCGACGTACAGCGGGCTCGTCAGGTCCGCGAACATGGGCTTGGTCTCGGTGGCGAGCTTGACGAACACCCGGTCGGGCAGCCCTAGCGCGTGCTGCCAGCGGCGCACGGCGAGATACCGCTGGGCTTCGTCTTGCGCCTCAAGCAGGCCGGTCTGGCCGATCGTGGCGCGCCAGGTCTCTCGTGCGGCGACCATCGAGTCGATCACGATCCGCGGGCTGTGCGGTCCGTCTCCGGCCAGCTTGAATGCCTCGACGGCGACCTCGGAGAGCGGCTGGGCGAAGATGGCGGCCAGCGGCCAGGTACGGCCATCTCGCGCCCTGGCGGCCAGCTCCCCGCCGGTATCGCGTACCGACACCGAGGTCACCGGCAGCAACCGGTCGTGGTCCGCGCCCGGCGCCGGGTAGATGCCGAGCAGCACGTCGTCGGCGCTGTCCAGCGCCATCGCCAGCCGCGGCGTGTTACGCGGCCACTCGGCGGGCAGCAGCAGCCGGACCTGGCCAGGGCCGATATCGGCGCGAAGGAAGTCGGCCAGCATCTTCGCGTCCGGGTGGCAGGAGACCGCACCGCCGCAGGCATTAGTGGCCCATGCAACGTGCATCTCGCCGAGAACGACGAAGAACTCCCCGGCCTGCAGGTCGGCGAGGCTGGCTGAGCAGATCTGGAGGTCCGGGCTGTGCACCCTGGCTCCCGCCCAGCCCGGTCGGGGCGCGGCGAAGATGCTGGCCGCTTCCGGCAGCAGCGACGCCCCATCTGCTCTGACCTCGCGCGCGGATGATGCGCCGGGGCCGAGCCCGAACAGCTTGGCCCACCGTTGCGCGAACTCGGCGATGACCTGCTGGGCCGGACGTTCCGCGGTCCCGTAGAACAGTCCCTGCGCGAGGAACCAGAGCTGGCCGAGCGGCACGTCGGCGGTGCCGAGCTCGGCCGCGAGCTCGCGGTACAGGGCGGCCAGCGCGTCCAGGTAGGCGCGGGCCATCGCCGCGGACAGCCACCGGGCAGCGTGCAGGATGACGGCCAGCGGGGTTCCGATCGCCTCAAGGACCGCGGCGCCGACCTCAAGCCGCAGGTCCCGCGTGGCTTCTTCCCAGTACACCCGCCGGGCGGCGTAGGTCTCCCCGGGTCTGCGCACCGCGCTTCGTCCGGTGAGCGCGGCGAACTCGGCATCGAGCATGGCTACGGCCGCACGGACCGCCTCGGCCCGGCCCGCCGCGTCGGCCAGCCGGTCGCGGGCCCGGCTCAGCCGGTCGAGCTCGGCCAGCGCCGCGGTCCTGGTCGTCACGTCCCTGATCCCGGCGATCCGGTCACGCAGCAGCTGCTCGCAGCCGATCCGCACCGGGACCTCCAGGGTCCAGCGGACCAGGCCCCGTTCGACCAGCCGGTCAAGCAGCAGGTAGACCTCCTCTGCGCGGCGCAGCCCGCAGCGCGGAGCCGCGGTGACGGACACCGCGATGTCGATGGCCGGCCTGCGCCCGTCCGTCAGCGCGAGCACGTCGGCCTCGGCCTTGGTGAGTGAGGCCGGCGGCTTGGCCGGGTCAAGGACTTGGCGCCCGTCCAGCGTCAGGTGCGGCTGGAGCGAGGGAGGAAGCCAGCGGCGGTTCTCCAGGCTGGCCGCGAACCGGCTGGCCCACTCGGTGAGCGCCCAGTGCTCAAGGTACACACGGCGGTTGCTGAGCAGGCTCTGGCCCGGCTCGGCGACCGCCTGCGGTACTGCGGGGTCGACCTGAGCCCAGCACACCGGCCCGAAGAAGCCAATCGTCTCGGTCTTGGCGCAGTACCGCTGCCAGTACCGGGCGATCACGCGTTCTCGCTCGCGCTGCCTGCGGTTGCGCGGCGGGGCTAAGCCGAGCGCGACGACCTTGTCCAGCACCGGCAGGACGTCCGGATTCTGCCAGGCGATGGCCTCACGAAAGAGCGGGTCAGCCGCGATGTCCCTGACCTGAGCCGAGCAGTTGGCCTCGGCGGCTGCCAGCGCGGCAGCGAACGCGACCGCGGCGGCCGGGTCGCCGCCGTCCGCCGCGAGCAGGCGGTCAGCGGCCTGGGCCAGCCCGGGCGCGCGGAACGCGTCGAGGTACTCGGCGGGAAACCCGGTCGTCCGCAGCAGCGCCTCACGCCAGACCTGCCAGCCGCCACCGGGCAGCGCGGCGAGGTGGCCGCGGGTCCCGTCAGCGGCCGGCCGGGGCGTAGCGCTCATCGGGCCGCCTGGGCCAGCCGCGATCTCAGCGTGGCGGCCAGGGCTCGGGGCGTCGGGCTTCTGAAAATGGATTTGAGCGGCAACTCGGTGGCGAAGCGCTCCCGGACGCGGCTCAGGATGATGATGGCCGTCTGGGACTGGCCGCCGGAGAGGAAGAGGTTGGAGCCCGCAGTCAGGTCCGGGTTCTGCAGCAGCTCACACCACATGTCCACGAGCCAGCCGGTTATCTCGTCGGTCGCGTCGTCCGTCGGTGCGCTGTCCCTGGCGTCCGCCTCGGCAGTGCTGGCCAGTACCGCCAGCCGGGCGTAGTCGATCTTGCCGCCGGGGCTGACGGGCAGGGTGTCCAGGGTGACGATCGGGCCGGGTGCCGCGTATCCGGGAAGCCGGTCGGCGGCGAAGGCCCACAGCTCCGCCGGGCCGACCGGTTCCCTCGGTACCACGAAGGCGGCAAGTGTCTGCCCACCGTCGGCTGAGCTGTGCGGGACGACGGCCGCGGCCGCCACCTTCGGATGTGCTTCGAGCACCGCCTCGACCTCGCCGAGCTCGATCCGGCCGCCGCGCACCTTCACCTGCCGGTCCAGCCGGCCGCGCAGCTCGATCCGGCCGCCGGGGCGCCACAGCCCGAGGTCGCCGGTGCGGTAGGCGCGGCCGGCCCGGTCGAGCCGCACGAAGCGCTCCGCGGTCAGGTCCGCGCGGCCCAGATAGCCGGCGGCGACGCCCGCGCCGCCGATGACGACCTCCCCGAGCACGTCCACCGGGCAGGCGGAGCCGAACTCATCCTGCACGGCGATCGTCGTGTTCGCCACCGGTCTGCCGACGGGCGGCGGAC
The DNA here is from genome assembly GCA_035532775.1 of Streptosporangiaceae bacterium. GTDB lineage: Bacteria > Actinomycetota > Actinomycetes > Streptosporangiales > Streptosporangiaceae > Chersky-822. Next base: position 12,764 of record DATKQH010000241.1, on the reverse strand, counting down.
GATCGTCAAGCGGCGCGGTGATCGGCTCGGCGGAGGACCAGATGGTGGTCTCCGTAGGCCCGTAGAGGTTGACCACGCGGCCGCCGGTGGCCAGCAGCCGCTCGGCCAGCGCGGCGGTGAGCGGCTCGCCCCCGGACAGCACCCACCGGCCGCTGAGGTCGAGATCGGCGGCACCGGTGATCATCCGCCAGACGGTGGGCGTCGCCTGGATCGCGTCGACGCCGAGTTCCTCGATCAGGTGGCGTATCAGCTCGGGGCGAAGCTGTTCCCGCTCGTCCGCGATGACCACCCGGCCACCCGACGCCAGCGGAACGAACAGCTCAAGCGCCGAGATGTCGAAGGCGAACGTGGTCAGCCACAGCATCGACAGCCCCGCCGGCGATCCGAGCAGCCTGCTGAAGTGCCGCACGACGTTAGCCAGGTTGCCGTGGGTGATCTGCACGCCCTTCGGCCGGCCGGTGGATCCCGAGGTGTAGATGACGTAAGCGACCGAGCTAGGGTCTGGCTCGCTGGCCTGGCCAGGCGCGCCGCCGCGGCGCGACCGCTGCTCGGCCCTGGGCCGCCGCGCCGGTTCTGGCCGCCGCGCGGGCTCGGCCTTCCGCGCCGACTCTGACGGCCAGCCGCCAGCTAGCTCGTCGGTCTCGATCAGCACCGGCACGTCGGTCCCGAACTGCTGCGCTGCCTGCCGCGGCGCGACCAGCGCCGCCGTCCGCGCGTCGGCCAGCTGAAACCGCAGCCGGTCGGCCGGATGGCCGGGGTCCAGCGGCAGGTAGGCGGCCCCGAGCTGCCATGCCGCCAGTACCGCGGCGGCGCTGACCGGCCCGCGGCCGGCCGCGACGGCCACCACGTCACCGTCGCGCACCCCGCCCGCCCTCATGCGCTCGCTCAGCCGCCGGGCCAGCTCACCCAGCTCCCCGTAACTGACCGATCCAGACAATGACACCATCGCCGGCGCCTGCGGCCTGGCCCGGATCTGGGCGTCGACCAGGCCAGCCACGGTCTGCGGGCCGTGCCACCTGACCGTGGTGCGGTTGGCCAGATCGATGACCGTGTCATGGTGCGTGGCCATGGCCAGCCGGCCCACCGGCAGCTGCGGATCGGCGGCCGCGGCTAGCACCAGCGCCTCGTACCGGTCGTACAGGCGGCGGACGAAGCCATCGTCATGCAGCTCCCGGCGATGCGCGATGCGCAGGTCATAGCCGGCGCCCCGGTCTCCTACCACGAACTCCAGATCGAACCGGCTGTACCCGCTGTCGACCTGCCGTGCCTGCGCGACGCAGCCGCTGGCGGGGGTGGGCGGCTCGGTGCCAGGCCGGAAATTGAACATGTGCCTGAACAACGGCGACTGCCAGTCGTAGCTGGTGCGCCGGAACCGGCGCACCATCGCCTCGTAGGACATCGCGCGATGCTCAATAGCCGCCAGGAAGTTCTCCGCCGTCTTGTCAGCGAGCTCGCTGAAGCTCATCCGCGGCGTGACGTCGACCAGCACCGGAACCGTGCTGAAGTACAGGCCGATCGGGACGGGCTGACCCGCGGGGCGGAGGTCCAGCGCGACGCCGACCACCACGCCGGGACCGGCTCCGTGGCGCGCGAGCAGCAGCAAGTAGGCCGCGAGCAGTACCACGTTGTCAGTGGCACGGCAGTCGGCCGCGAGCTGGCCCACCGCCTGCACCACCGGGTCAGCGATGGCCCGGCCGTACCGGCCGCCGGTGAAGGATGCCTGTTGGTCGGCATAGTCGGTGGCGTCGAGCAGCATCGACTCAGGCTGCACGGCCGCTATCTGCTCGCCCCAGTACTGGATCGTCTCCTGCGACGGGGGCGGTATCGCCGGAAGCAGCGGCGGCGGCCCCAGGTCGGGTGGCCGGCCAGCCGCGGCGAAGCTCGCGTACGCCGCCTCCAGGTCATGCACGAAGACCGGAAGGGACAGCGCGTCAAAAACCAGATGGTGCACGACGAGCAGCAGGATCTGCTCGCCATCGGGCAGCTCAAGCAGCGTCAGCCGGACCAGCTCGTCGCGTTCCAGGTCGAACGGCCGCCGGATCAGCGCCCGGAGCTCGTCGTCTAGCCGGGCCCGGGTGACCGGGCGGACCGGGAGCGGAACCGATAGCTGCTCTGGCGGCCGGAACACGCGTAACGGGGACTGATCCTGCCCGGACCGCACCATCGAGCCGAGCATCGGATGGCGCCGCACGACCCAGCGCGCGGCCTCCCGCAGCGCCGGCTCGTCGACCCGGTCGGCTAGGTGCAGGGTGACGCCCAGGTTGGACACGCCGTCGTCAGGCAGCAAGTGCTGGAGCAGCCACAGCGCTTCCTCTCGCTCGTCCAAGGCAACGGCGCCTGGCTCTTTGCGTCCGGCACTGCTCACGCTACGCTCCAGGTGGGAATCGGCCCGGCCGTCGGCGCCGGGCTTCCTGGCGGTTCAGGGACAGCCGCGGCCGTGCTCAAGATGGCTGCCGCTGCTCGGCCGCCGCCTGCTCGATCAGCGCGGCCGCCGAGGCGGCTGGTTCTTCCTCCATGAACCAGTGGCCGGCCGGCAGCCGGCGCACGGTCAATCCCGCGGACGTGTAATCCGCCCACGGGGCCACGTCGTCGTCGGTGACCCAGCGATCCTGCTCGGCGACGAGCACTGTCACCGGAATCGGCAGCGGGGGAGCGGCGGTGTGCCGGTAGCTGCCGACCAGGGCGAAGTCCGCGCGGAGCACCGGCTCGCTGAGTTCCCTGAACTCAGGGTGCTCAATTAGCGCAGGCGAGACGGCCTGGTAGTCGGCGAGGACCTGCCATAGGCGCTGCGAGCTCAGCCCGGCCAGCGGCGGCACTTGAGCGCGGTGCGGCGGCCAGGACGAGCCAACGATGAGCCGCCGGGGCAAGGCCGCCTGCTGCTCGTGCAGGAGGCGGGCCACGCAGTAGGCGAGTAGCGCCCCCGAGCAGTAACCGAACAGCAGGTAAGGCTCGCTGCGACGCGCGCAGGACTGGGCCAGCTCCACCGTGAGGCTGTCCAGGTCGGTACGCGGCGGCTCGGCGAACCTGGCCTGGTGCCCAGGCAGGTTCAGGGTCGCCACCGAGAGCCAGTCCGGCATCAGGCGGGCATGTTGGGCGAAAGCAGCGCAGCCACCCCCGACCCCCGGGAAAGCGGCAATAATTAAGTCTGCGTCGGGACGCGGCACAGTTTCGACGAACCAGTCATCGGCTTCCTGCTGCCTCACTGCGCTCCCTCGATACTCCCTCTATACTATAGCATCACTATTAGGGTTACCCGGATCACACTATACCAGGCTATCTCGGCGGCAGGCATGTGGTGATGCATCAACTCATCGGCGCCGGCCGGGCGGCCGGCCCTGACCACCCAGGCCAGGCGGAGCATCACCGTCGGCCCGCTCCCTGGCCCGCGGCGAGGACCCGCATCGACCGTCGGCCGGCCTGGCCGGTCGCCATCACGGGCACCTGGTTGACAATGGTGCAAAACGGGAGGAAAAATTGCCATCGGTCCCGGGTGACGCGGGGTTCCTGCCCGGCCCGCCCCTAGCGCCCGCCGCTAGGCTGGCGATGGCGGGCAAGGACGGGATATCGATTCTCCGGCCATCGCCGCGCTTAACCAGGCCGACACGACACCCGGCGGCACCGGTTAGCCCGTTTCTTCTGCGGTCCGGCCCTGGTGGTGCGGCCCCGGTTGGGGCTGAGCGCGTGGCCCAGGATCTCCTCGGTGCTCTGGCCCGGCCCGGGCGGCCAGACGGGCGGTACTCCCGCCGAGAGGCCGTGCGCGCACCCAGCTTCGACGATCACTCCGTCGCCCCGGTTGACGGATCGCTAAGGACGGCCCGCACCGGCATCTAAGGAGCACGATGACGGACGTGACGATTCCGCGAGCCTGGATCGACGGCGCCGCTTGCTACGTTCCGGATCTCGCTGTCCACGAGCTTTTCCTGCTTCGGGCGCGGCATGACCCCGATGCGCTGGCCGTGCGGCAATGGGGCACGCGGCTGAGCTACCGTGAGCTGGCCAGCGCCGCGGTGACCCTGGCCGGGCGGCTGCGGGCCGCCGGCGCGGGGCCGGCCGCCCGCGTGGGCATCTGCATGAGGCGGATTCCCTGGCTGGTGGCCAGCGAGTTGGCCGTGCTCATTGCTGGCGGCACCTTCGTGCCGCTCGACCTGGACCAGCCAGGCGAGCGGCTGCGGGCCATTGCCGAAGATGCCGGCATCGAATTCGCTCTCGTTGATAGCGCTGGTGCCGAACTGCTCGCGGGCGTCGTTGGCCAGCTCATCGCAGTGGATTCCGGAAGCGACGAGACGGCTCTGGACGCCGTCGGCGAATTCGGCTCAGTGGCCCCGCGGGACGTCGCCTACATCATGTACACGTCGGGTTCGACCGGGCGCCCCAAGGGCGCCATGATCAGCCACGGCAACCTCGCCGCGTTCGCTGCCGCGGCTAATCAGCATCTGGGCGGCACCGTCGGCTACCGGCAGGCGGCGTTCGCCGCAATCGGGTTTGACGTGTCGGTCTACGAGTTCTTCGCCCCGCTCGTCTGCGGCAGCTCGATCCACCTCGTACCGGAGGGGGATCGGGCCGACGCCGAGCGGCTGCAGCGGTTCCTTGAGGCACACGGGGCGACCCGCGTGTTCCTGCCGCCCGTTCTCCTGCCGCTGCTCGATCCTGGCCGCCTGGCCGGGCTTCGGGAGATCATCGTCGGGGGCGAACCATGTGACCCCCGGCAGGTCGGCCGGTGGGCTGTCGCCGGAGTGCGGCGCTTCTACAACTGGTACGGGCCGACCGAGGCGACGGTCGCGGTCGTCGGCACCGAGCTGAGCGGGCCATGGGACCGGCCGCTGCCGATAGGCCAGCCGATGCCTGGGTGCCGGGCTTACGTTCTCGATGACCGCCTGACGATGTGCGCTGCCGGGCAGGCCGGAGAATTGTTCGTCGGTGGCCCTCAGGTGGGACTTGGCTACGTTTCCAGTCCGGAAGAGAACGCCGGGCGCTTTGTTCCCGATCCGTTCCGTGGATCTGCGCCGGGGCCAGCCGGCGCTGGCGTCCTCTACCGCACCGGCGACCTGGCGAAATGGGACGAGAACGGGGTGATCTGGTTTCTCGGGCGAGTCGACCGGCAGGTGCAGATCCACGGTCGGCGGGTGGAGCCCGGAGAGATCGAGACGGTCCTGGCCGGGCATCCTCGCGTGGCCCAGGCCGTCGTTGACGTGGCCGGGTCCGCCGTCCGGGCGTACGTCACGCCCGAGGACGCCCCGCCAAGCGACGAGCTACGGCAGTACTGTGCCGCCTGGCTGCCGCGCCACATGGTCCCGGCCAGCGTGACCGCGCTGGCCAGGCTGCCGATGACGGTCAACGCGAAGGTCGATTTCGCCGCGCTGCGCCAGTTCGGCCCGCCGGCCGCCGCGGAGCCGGACGCGGCCGAGCTGGTGACCGGATTCGAGCGCGCCGTGGGCCGCATCTGGGCGGCCCTGTTCGGCGTCGCCAGCCCGGGGCTCGATGCCGACTTTCTTCTCGCCGGGGGCGACTCGCTGTCCGCGATGCGGCTCGCTTCCGCGCTGCGTCAGACCACGGGCCGGGATGTCGCCGCTGCGGACGTGCTGGACGGCCGGACCGTCGGCGGCATCGCGGCGCGAGTCGGCGCGGCGGGCACGATCGCCGGAGCGACGCTGCCGACCGGCTCGGCGGCCGCACTTTCCCAGGCCCAGCGGCGTATGTGGTTCGTCGAGCAGTTCGCGCCGGGCGTGCCCGTGCACAACATAGTCATGTCCGAGCAGCTTGCCGGCGCCCTCGATGTCGCGGCCCTGGAGCGGGCCTTCGAGGACGTAGCCGAGCGCCAGGCCGCGCTGCGGTGGCAGTTGCGGCCCGGTGACGGATTGCCGATGGTCACCGTCGCCGACCCGGTGCCGGTGCGCATCCCGGTCAGCGATCTGTCCGTCCTCCCGGCCGCCGCGCGGCAGCCCGCGCTCAGCGGGCTGCTCGACGACGAGGCGCACACGCCGATCGACCTCACGACGGGGCTGCCGTGGCGGGTCAGGCTGCTGCGCCTGGATGAGGAAGCGCACGTCCTCCTGATCACCGTGCACCACATCGTCTTCGACGGCTGGTCGCAGGCGATCTTGTATCGCGAGCTGGGGGAGGCATACCAGCGCCGGCTCGCTGGCCAGGCCGCGCCCCCTGCGCCCCCTGCGCCGGTTACCTTTGCCGACTACACCAGGTGGACCCTCGATCAGGCCGAACGTAACGCCGGCCCGGACACGCAGTGGTGGGAACGGCACCTGTCCGCTGCGCCCAGCGTCCTGGACCTGCCCCGGGACCGGCCGAGGCCCGCTGTGCTGAGCTTCGGCGGAGCCGTGCGCGGGAACCAGGTCACCGCGGAACTCGCGGCCGGCATCACGCGCCTGGCGGTGGCCGAGGGAACGACGCCCAGCGCCGTGCTGCTGGCGGCATTCAGCTTGCTGCTGCGGCGGCTCACCGGCCAGCGTGACCTCGTCATCGGCATCCCCGTGGCGGATCGCGGCCATGCCGAATTCGAGCAGCTCATCGGCTTTTTCATCCGTTCCCTGCCGGTGCGGGTGCGGGTGGACGACCAGGCCGCGTTCGCCGAGCACGTGCGGGCGTGCAGCAATGAGCTAGCGTCGGCCCGCCAGCACGCGGACGCCCCGCTGGAGCGGATCGTGGAGGCGCTGGGCGTCGGCCGGGACCTGACTCGCAATCCGCTGTTCCAGGTCATGTTCAACGTCTACAACTTCGACGAGCCGCACCTGAAGCTGGGCGACGCGGTCGCGCGTCCGCTGCGCGCGGGCGTCCCCGGCTCGCTCGTCGACCTGACCGTCTACGTCATCTTCCGGGACGGCGGCATGCACCTGGAAGCCGCCTACAACAGCGACCTGTACGACGGCCCGCGCATCGATGCTCTCCTGGCCAGCTACCGGTATCTCCTGGGTGGCCTCATCCGCCATCCGCATCGCAGCATGACCGATGCCTGCGCGCGCCCGGACGCGAGCAGACTGCCCGACTGGACAGCGCCGCTGCCGAATGAGATACCCGACCGCCCTGGGCTCCTGGAGCAGGTCCGGGCCGCCGCGCGCGCCGTGCCGGGCGCGGTGGCCGTCGAGGACGCTGACCGCACTCTGTCCTACGGTGACGTGCTGCGCGTCATCGACGGGACCGCGGCGGCCTTGCGCGCGGCGCCGGCCGGGACCGGCGATGCTGTCGCGGTGCTGGCCGAGCGGACAGCGATCCTGCCGGCGGTCCTCCTGGGCGTGCTCTCCACCGGCGCCAGGTGGGCCGTCATCGACAGCGAACTGCCCGCTGCGGCCCTGCACCGCCGGATCTCCGCTGTCTCGCCCAGGGCGGTCATCCTCTGCGGCGGGAACGCGGCCGCTGCGGCAGCCAGCCTGGAGGTGCCCGTCATCGACGCCGCCCGCCTGGCCGCGGACGGAATCGCGGCGGATCCAGCTGGCGATGTTCCGGCGGCCTTTCGAGGCTATCTCTCCTTCACCTCCGGTACGACGGGTGAGCCGCAGCTCATCGACACCAGCGAAGCACCCCTTGTCCACTTCCTGAACTGGTACCGCGCCACCTTCGGGCTGGACCGCCGGGCGCGTTTCGCGATGCTGAGCGGCGTGGCCTACGATCCGCTGCTGCGGGACATGTTCACCCCGCTTAGCTGCGGTGGGACGCTGGCCGTCCCGCCCGCGGGGCTGCTGCGGGACCCATCCCGGCTGCTCGCCTGGCTGGACCAGAGCAGGATCACCGTCGTGCACACGACGCCGCAACTGGCGCGGATGATGGCGGCCGGGTCAGACCGCTCGCGGCGGCTGGAGTCACTTCGGCTCGTCGCCGTGGGCGGGGATCAGCTGACCGAGGGCGATGCGGCCGCCCTGCGGCTGATCGCCCCGGACGCGCGGGTCCTGAATTTCTACGGCACGACCGAGACCCCGCAGGCGCAGGCATACTTCGAGGTCCCGGCCCCGGCGCAGATCCCCGACCAGGAACGCCTGTCCGCATTGCGCACCATGCCGGTGCCGGTCGGCGCGGGCATTGACGGCGCGCAACTCCTCGTGATGAGCTCCTGCGGCCGGCCCGCCGCGGTTGGCGAGCTCGGCGAGGTGATCATCCGCAGCCTGCACCTGTCGAACGGGTACGCTGGCCAGGCCCTGGCGGTCGCGCGGTTTGTCTCGCTGCCTGGCGCGGGCGAGGGGCGTGTCTATCGCACCGGGGATCTTGGCCGCTATAGTCCTTCTGGCGCGGTGAGCCTGGCGGGCCGGGCGGATGACCAGGTAAAGGTGCGTGGATTCCGGGTCGAGCTCGGCGAGGTGGAAGCCGCGTTGTGCGCGCACCCGGACGTGGAGCGCGCGGCCGTGCGGTTGTTCGACCGTGACGGAGCGTCAGCGTTGCACGCCTACGCCGTGGCCAGGGGGCCTGCGATCGCCGGATCCGACGTCCTGCAGCGCGCGCGTGCCCTGCTGCCGCCCTATGCCGTCCCGTCCGGCATCACCTTTCTCCGCACGCTGCCGCTCACGGGCGCGGGCAAGGTCGATCGCGCGATGCTCCCTCCGCCGGGCCACGAGAGCCCGGCCGCCAGCGCCACGGACGATCCGTCCACGGGGCATTTCGAGCGGCTGGTCCTGGCGATCTGGCGTGAGGTCCTAGGGCGGCCGCGAATCGGAAGCAATGACAATTTCTTCGAGATCGGCGGCCATTCCATGGCGATCATCGAGGTTCAGGCGCGGCTGAAGCGGTCGCTCGGCCGCCAGGTTCATGTCGTGGACCTCTTCCGCTTCCCGACGATACGCAGCCTGGCCGGGCATCTGGCCAGCGGCGACGCAGACGCGAGATTGACCGGAGCCAGCACGCGCGGTCACATGCGGCGCCAGCGAGCGGGTCGGCCGCGACCGCGCGCAGGCAGCGAAGGTAGCAGCGCTGACGGGCACGGCGGCCCCATGCTCGCGCCGGACTAGGCAGGACGAGCAGGAAGGCAGAGGGTCACATGTCAGAGATCGGTCCATTCAGGGGAGGATGGCATCGGAATCAGAAGGTGATGACGGTCGCGCCCTCGACCGCGTAGCGGACGAATGCCTGGCCCGCATCGCTGATTACTCGTGCCTGAGCGGGATCGCCAGGGATGGCACGACGAAGGACGCGAGAAAGATCGGCAGAAACCTCTTTTCGCCGCATCGGAAGGCGACGGCTTGGCCCTCGGCCGCGTCGAAGGGCGCAGTTCGGCTCGAGTATCGGCCGTAGCGGAGCTGCAGGGTGTGATGTCCGGGTTCGACTGGCGTCTCGATGGTCTCATGGGCGTTGATCGACGCGACGCCCGTGCCGTCGACCAGGACGTCGAACGTGCCACGACGGATCTGCACGCCGATGAGGTGTCGCGTCAGCTTGACTATTGCCGGCATCTTGAGGCTCCCTTCGCTGGGTTTCGTCTGCTGCTACATAGTTGTCCGCGCCGGTAGTCATCACCTGCCAGGGGTGGGGGTGCTACGGCTGGGTGCCGCAGCCCAGCGGCGGCGGAAGCTGCTTCACATGGCTGATTACGAGCGCGCCGGGCGGCAGCCGCTGTCGCTCGGCGGCGGTGACGCCGTCTGGGCTGACCAGGGCCGTGCGCATCCCGCACCGGGCCGGACCGGCAACGTCCGTTGCAGGTTGTTCCCGACGTGGAGCACTTCGCCCGGCCGGCGGTGCGCAACCGTGATGATGAGGGCGCAGGAATCCGGGTCGGGCTTCCTCACGCCCGTGTAGTCGTTCTCCGCCGCGGTGCGGGGTCGGCGGCGGCCGGGCGCCTGGTTCCCCTTCCGCGTAGGGCGTCGCACGCTCGTGGAGTCGCTGTACCTGCTCACCGCGCCGGCGACCGCCGCGGCTGGCCTGCTGCTAGTGCTCGGTGGTCTGTGCGTTGGTACGGTCGGTTCGCTGGTGCCTGGCGGGTCGCCGGTCGTCTTCGGCGTTCTGGCACTGGCGCGGTGGTTCGCCGACTTGGAACGGTGGCGGATCGCCAACGTGCGCTCCTTGGTCGCCGGGTCAGAGGGTGCGGGCCAGCGGCCAGGGCCGATGGAGGCCAGACCTCAAGAGGCAGCCACCGCGTCCGACGCGAGGCCATTCCAACATTGCCATTTGGCCAGCGGCTCGTGCTCTCCGCCAGCGCGGTGGAAAGAACATCGGCAACGTCTTCGCCAAGCTCGGCCTGCTGCCCGACGACTCGCAGCACCGCCGGGTGCTCGCCGTCCTCGCCTACCTCAGGGCCTGACGACGGTCCCTCCCGCGCGGAGGGGTGGGGCAGGCCCCACCCCCAACTGTCCGGCGCACTCCGGTGACCGCCCGTTCCACGCGCCACGATGCCGCGTCGGCGCGACAGCGGCCCGCGTCCGGGCGGCTGATCTATGCACGATCCCTGGGTGGCGCATGGACCTCCGATGTACCTCCGGCGGACCTCTGATATGCCCGAGACCTCCCGGATGCCGCCGTTACCGTCGCGAGCACGTTCGGCGTGGGCTAGTTCGTTTCCGCCTGGGCGCCCAGGGACAGAGCAGCAAGTCCAGCGTGAGCATCCCATGATCAAAGTGACCGGAGCACGGGTACTGGCCGGTTGTGGGTTCCGTCGCGGGCCCGCCAGCCAGCGGTCCCTCACTATGCGTAACGACATCGGCAGGGGGCAGCCCTGAGGACGTTCAGCCGCCGTGCGACTAGGTCCGGACTGACGAGCAAACGTGGAGCAAACATGGGCAGGAAACGGCCTTCACGAGGGGTTCCGGAACTGGTATAACCCCAGGTCAGGGGACGGGTGCGCCGCCAGGGACTTGAACCCCGAACCCGCGGATTAAGAGTCGGCTGTTTCCTGCTATTGCAGGTGATGTCTTGTATCGGGGGATGCCGTGTCGTGCCGGTTCGTGCACGTCACGGCCCGTCACCGTGCCGGGCAGTGCCGGGGGCTGACGTCTGGTACCGGGACATCCGAGCAAACACGGAGCAAACATTGCCGCCGCCGGCCCTGCGGCCGGTGCGTTCGGGAGTGCGCCATCCGGGCCGGGCTGTCACTCGCCAGCCAGATGCCGTCGTTACGCAACGTGAGCGGCCATCCGGCGGCCGGCGCGTCACAATTGACGCATAACGCCGATTCGGCGCACCAGCCCGATGTTATGCCGTGTTGGCGTAGGCGAAACAGAAGATCCAGTTATGGAAGATCTGTGCCTCTGGACGATCTACGCTCCGAGCGAACTCCGCCAGTCGCGAGAAAGGGCACAGGCTCTAACAACCTTATACTAGCGTAATTCTCTCAGTTGTATCAGATGATGTTCCCGGCCTGTCCCCGATGGCTAATCGGCATGGGCGCGTGAATGCTGGTAATCACGACTTCGGCACCCCGGTCTGGCGAGATTGCCGCAGCGCAGATCCCTTGCCTGGAGCCCGAACGTCGACAACGCGCGCTGGCCGGCTCGCCGGGTACCAGGACGCGCGCTGAGTGCGCGCAGCCAGCGATGTCGATGTTCTGGGCTCGACGATAGCGAGGACTATGGGGCGGCCGACGCAGAGGTGCCAGCGGGTCGGGCGAACATCGTCCCAGGACAGCGCGAGTCGCGGGCTCTCCCGCGGTGGCGACGCGGAGACGCCGATGGGCCTCGTTTCCATGTGCGTAGTCGGGAGTAGTCGTGTATCCCTGATCTTATGGGTCTATTGGGTGGTCGGCGTCGTAGTAAATCTGCGCGTCGGAAGCGTGTCCAGCGTACGGGCGCGGCAGCCGTGGCCTTGCTGGCCGGAACGGCTGGGGGTGCGGTGCTTCTGGCGGATCGCTTTCACCTTGGTGTCGTGGCTACCGGTGTCGGCATACTAGGTGGCCTGCCAGGCCTTTTCCTGGCATGGGCCGCCTATCGTGATGGCAGCGAATCGAATGACGGTGCGACCGATGGGGCTCGTGGTCGGTCGGCCGACCACTGGGATCCGGTTGCCCTAGGCGTTCACCGAGTCATCGGGGGCGGGCCTCAGCCATCGTATTTCCGGAGACCTCATGACGATCTGCTCCGAGCAGTTCTGGATCCATCGGTGACATCGAATCGCATCGTGGTGGTCCGGGGTGGTTCATCGACGGGAAAGACGCGGGCTGCTTATGAGGCAGTATTGGATTGCCTGCCGAACTGGCAGCTGGATTACCCTCTAACAGCGGTTGCGCTTGGACAGAGGTTGGATGCCGGGATCGAGCGCCGCACCGTGCTGTGGCTTGATCAGCTAAACCGTTACGTGGACGCCGATGGCGGCCCGGCGCAGCTGGTACGTCTCGCGGACGCGCTCGACGGCGGCAATCATTTGATCGTCGTTACAACACTGTGGCGCGAACATTGGCATGGGTGTGGCTCTCGCTGAGATAACCGATTCTGGTGTGATCGGGGACTAGCTGGCTATTTCGGGAGTGTCGTTGCGTTGCGTGTGATCGGCGTCGTTGCGGTGTGGTGTTTGCGCAGGCAAGCGGCTTGCGGGGGCGGTTGTTCCGGTTGCGGCGTGAGGGGGGCTGGCCGGGTTCGCGCATGGGGAAGGCCACCGCCGCCATTCTTTGTGGCGTCTATTCACACGAAGAGCGGAGACGGTGGCCGTGGACGCCAGCATGGCACAGGCAGGAACGGGATGCGGGGCAGCAGGGGAGGTTCCGGCGGCGGATCTTGAGGACGCCCTGTTCAGCGGGCTGCGCGAGCAGGTGGAATCGATGATCAGCTGGGCTAAGAGCGAGGACGCGCTCGGCCTGGCCCATGATCAGTTCGAGTCGCGGACCCTGACCGGGGGGTTCGAGGCGA
>DATKQH010000240.1:0-27813 GCA_035532775.1 Streptosporangiaceae bacterium | reverse complement strand
GCGGGCAGGCCTCAGGCTCCTAGCAGCTGGTCTGCGGGTTAGGGGGCTCCAGCGATCACGCTGGAGCCCCCTAAGCGTCCTCGCCCCAGTTTTCCATGATCGTGGTGGATTGACCGCGTTATAGCACGTGAACCCACCACGATCATGGGATCACTCGGCTGACCGCTCGCCGGGGAGCCCGATCAGGCCGTCGCCGTAGGCTTGCGCCAGGCCGTCGGCGAGCAACCCGCCCAGCACGCGCTGGCGCTGCGCGGGTTCGGGCCAGCAGTGATCGAGCGTGGCGGCCGGGACCGGTCCTGGCGCGCTCCGGAGCACGGCAAGCAACGCGCCCCTGCACTGCCGGTCGCTGCCCTCGTAGCGCTGGGCCGGGCGCGGTTTCGCGGCGGGCGGCATGCCGCTCTGTCGCCAGGCGCACGCGGTGGCCACCGGGCACAGGTCGCAGGCTGGTCTGGCCGCCGTGCAGATCAGCGCCCCGAGTTCCATCACCGCCACCGACCAGGTTGCCGCCCTGCGCTCGCCGGCGGGCGGTAGCAGTGACTCAGCCAGCGCGATCTCGGCGACGCTGGCGGAAGAACGGCCGGCAGGCTCGGTGCCGGTGACGAGCCTCGCCAGCACGCGGCGGACATTGGTGTCGAGAACCGGATGGCGCTGGCCGAACGCGAAGCTTGCGACCGCGGCCGCGGTGTAGGCGCCCACTCCGGGCAGCACCAGCAGGTCGCTGATCGAGGCCGGTACCTCGCCGCCGTGCTGCGATGCGATGACCTGCGCGCAGGCGTGCAGCCTGAGCGCCCGGCGCGGATAGCCGAGCCTGCCCCACTGCCGGACCGCGTCGGCTGGAGTTGCCGACGTCAGGGCGGTCGCCGTAGGCCAGCGGGTCAGCCACGCCTGGTAGGCGGGCAGCACCCGGGCCACCGGCGTCTGCTGCAGCATGAACTCGCTGACGAGCACGGGCCAGGCGCCCGCGCCGGGCTCACGCCAGGGCAAATCCCTGGCGCTCGCCGCGTACCACTCGATGAGCGGGGCTTCGAATCTGGTGGTCATGACGGGATCGATCCTGTCATGACAGTCGCCAGCCGGCACCACGCAAGGAATGCGGGCAAGCTCTCCACAAGCCTCCTGCCTGCGATGATGCGCCGCCTCTGGCTCGGCGGGGCGGCCTCGCGGTTGGCCGGCGCTCTTGCATACTCGACGCCATGGGGGATAACACGTTCCGTTATAGCCCGGGCGCACCGGGTGTCCAGATTGCCGGTGGCGGTCGGGGGGACCGGAAGAAGAGGGCGGCCGCCGGCCCAGACAGCCGGGGCACGAGCGGGCCGGGCGCAGTGGTGGGCGGTCAGGGCGCGGGGGCGGGGCGTCAGGGCGCTATTGGCCTGATCGCCGGCCGTCACGACGACGGTGGCAACTGGACGGTCGGCGGCGAAGAGGCCGGCCATCCAGAGCGCGGCGCGAGCGACATCGTTGCCACCTCGGCTGCAGCCATCCAGGCCGAACCGTCCGCCACGTACTGGCGGCGGCGCTTCATAATCCTGGCTGTCGGCCTGGCGGTACTGGCCGCGGCCTCGTGGGGCCTGTCCCAGGCACTGCGGATCCATCCAGCCGGAAGGTCATCGACCGGCACGCTCCGGATGTCAGGCGCTGGTTCCGGGCCGCCAGCCGGAAGCCCGGCCGCGGGCGACGGCCAGGTGCGCGGCGGTACCGCGGGCAACCGGGGCGGGCATGGCTCTGCCGGGTCACATGGCAAATCCGGACCAGGGACGGTGACCAGGCCGAGCCCGGCGCCTGAGCCAACGGCGACGACGAGCGGCTTCGCCGGCTTCAAGCCAGCCTTCTGCTCCTGGCACGCGATCGTGCTGAGCCTGTCGGCCGCCCAGGTTCATTTCGGATCGGGGCAGCAGCCTACGTTCAGTCTCAGCGTGGTGTCGACGCAGCCGACGGACTGCTCGTTCAACGTCGGCCCTGGTCACCTTGCGGTGGTGATCAAGGAAGGACCGGCCAGGATCTGGAGCTCCGCGGACTGCGTCAACGGGACGGGCAGCCTGGTGACAGCCCTCAGACGCGGCGTTCCTACAGTCGTGGCGGTCGACTGGAACCGGCGGACCTCATCGCCGGGGTGCAGCGGTCCGGCGCGGCCAGTGCCGGCTGGCAGCTACACCGCTTACGCGGTGGAAGGCTCGATCGTCAGCCCTCCGGTGACCTTCCGGCTGAGCTAACCGCGGCCCGGCCTCCGGCTGAGCTAACGTTCGCGAGGACGCGGCTCGAGGCCGAATCCGGCGTTGATCGCACCGGATACGTCCGCCACCTGCGTGACCTCGATCGGCGAGTCGGCCGGGATGACGTCGGTGCCCACCGGGACGATGGCCCGCCGGAAGCCCATCCGGCCTGCCTCGGTCAGCCGCCGCCCGATCCCGGCGACGCTGCGGATCTCGCCGGCCAGGCCGACCTCGCCGAAGGCCACCAGGTCGGACGGCAGGCTCAGGTCGGCCTTGGCGCCGGCCAGCGCCAGCGCGATGGCGAGATCCACCGAGGGCTCGGTCAGCCGGACGCCGCCGACCGTGGCCGCGTAGATGTCGCACTTGCCGAGGTCCACTCTCGCCCGGCGCTGCAGCACGGCCACCGCCATGCCCACCCGCGCGTAGTCGAGCCCGGACGTGATCCGGCGGGATGGCTCGCTCCCGCTGACCGGGCAGACCAGCGTCTGCACCTCGGCGACGAGCGGCCTGCGCCCTTCGAGGGTGACGGTGACGCAGGTACCCGGCACCGGCTGATGCTGCCTGGACAGGAACAGCCCGCTCGGATCCGGCAGCCCGATCAGTCCGAACTCACCAAGCTCGAAGCAGCCGATCTCGTCGGTCGGGCCGAACCGGTTCTTCAGCGCGCGGATCATCCGCAGCCTGCCGCGGCTGTCGCCCTCGAAATGCAGGACGACGTCGACCAGGTGCTCCAGGGAGCGCGGACCGGCGATCGAGCCGTCCTTGGTCACATGGCCGACCAGGACGGTCGTCAGCGTCCGCTGCTTGGCCAGGCTGACCAGGGCAGAAGTGATCTCGCGCACCTGAGTCACGCCACCTGGCACGCCCTCGATCCCGGCCGCCGAGAAGGTCTGCACCGAGTCGACGATCAGCAGCGTCGGCTCGACCGCCTCGACATGCGCGAGCAACGCCGCCAGGTCGGTCTCTGCCGCGAGGAAAAGGTTCTCGGTAATGGCACCGATCCGGTCGGCGCGCTGCCGCACCTGAGCCGCGGACTCCTCGCCGGTGACGTAGAGCACCACGGACCGTTCGGCGGCCAGCGCGCCCGCCTCAAGCAGCAGCGTGGACTTGCCGACGCCGGGCTCGCCGGCCAGCAGCGCGACCGTCCCCGGCACCAGCCCGCCGCCGAGTACGCGGTCAAGCTCGTCCATGCCGGTCGGTTTCGCCGCGGCGCCGGTGGCGTCGATCTTCGAGATGGGGACGGCCGGCGCGCCAGGCCTGACCGCCGGCAGTCCGTGCAGCAGCGCGCGGCCGGAGCGGCCTGCACTGGCCTGCGCTGTTCCTTCGCTGACAGAGCCCCAGGTCTGGCACTCGCCGCAGCGCCCGGCCCACTTCATGCTCTGCCAGCCGCAGTCCGTGCACTGAAAGACTGCCCCGGCCGAAGACTTCGCCATGGCAGGAACGGTATCGGCGGGGTCCGACAGCGCGGCCGACCAGGCCGCATAAGCTGGCAAGCGGTCCGATCGTTAGCGAGCAGCGCCAGGAGACTGGTGCCCGGCGAAGGGGGAAGGCGCCTTGGGGCAGGCCGCCGACATGTCCGACGCTGCGGCGAGCGGCCGCGCGGTACCCGTCGTCCTGGCGACCGCGTCGGTCTTTCCTGAGCGCACGACCGACGCGTTCGAGCTGGCCGCCAGGCTTGGCTACGACGGCGTCGAGGTAATGGTCACCGCCGATCCGGTGAGTCAGGATGCCGACGTACTTGGCCGCCTGGCTGACTACCACGGCGTCCCCGTGATGGCCGTGCACGCGCCCTGCCTGCTGATCACCCAGCGGGTCTGGGGCCGGGAGCCGTGGGCGAAGCTGGTCAAGGCGGCCGAGGTGGCTGGCAAGCTGGGCGCCAAGGTCGTGGTGGTCCATCCGCCGTTCAGGTGGCAGCGGGAGTACGCGAGGGAGTTCGAGGTCGGCCTGGCCAGGACCCAGGCGGAGACTGACGTGAAGTTCGCGGTCGAGAACCTGTACCCGCTGCGGGCGGGAGGCACCGAGGTGGCCGCCTACGCGCCGAACTGGAACCCGGTCGAGCTTGATGTCGAGCATGTCACGCTCGACCTGTCGCACACGGCGGTGTCCGGTTCGGACGCCCTGGAGATGGCCGACGATCTCGGCCAGCGACTGGCCCACGTGCACCTCGCCGACGGTACGAGGACCGGACTGCCCGACGAGCACCTGGTGCCCGGCCGGGGCAGCCAGCCGTGCGGCCCGCTGCTCGAGCGGCTGCATGGCATGAACTACTCGGGCATGGTCGTGGTCGAGATCAGCACCAGGCGCGCGCTGAGCCCGCAGGAGCGGTACGCCGACCTCGAGGAGTCCCTGGCGTTCGCCCGCGAGCATCTGCGTGCCGCGAGCGCGGTCGGCTAGGCCGGCCCAGCTCACTCGATGAACGGGCCCGGGTTGCGCTATGCCTCCAGAATGAGGGTGACGGGGCCGTCGTTGACCAGGGCGACCGCCATGTCGGCGCCGAAGACCCCGGTCTGGACGCTGGCGCCGAGCGAGCACAGCGCGTCAGCGAAGGCAGTCACCAGCGGCTCGGCGACCTCGCGGGGAGCCGCCGCCTGCCAGGTCGGCCGCCGGCCCTTGGCCGTCTGGGCGTACAGGGTGAACTGGCTGATCACCAGCAGCGGCGCCCCGGTGTCGGCGCACGATTTCTCGCCGTTCAGAATCCTCAGGCGGTAGACCTTGCTGGCCAGGGTAGCTGCGATCTGCTGGGTATCGTCATGAGTGACCCCCACCAGGACGACCAGCCCGGGGGCGGTCAGCTCGCCGATCACCGTTCCGGCTACCGACACGCTTGCCTGACTAGCACGTTGGACAACAGCTCGCACGAGAAGGCATTCTTCCATGCAGGCCCCGCTGGACCTGCGGGTCGCCCCCGGCGCCTGGAGATCTCAGACCGGTGAACGGTCTTAACGCTGCTCGGCCGACCAGCGCAGCAGGCCTACGTTCGCCACCATGCCCAGATGCCGCCGCATGGCCTGCCTGGCCCGGGATGCGTCCCCTGACTCGATCGCCGCGGCTATCCGGCGATGTGACGCCAGCGATCGCGGCGGTCTGCCTGGCTCGCCAAGCGAGCTGCGGCGGGACTCGGCGATCGCGGGTGCGAGCACAGTCATGAATTCCGCCAGCAACGGGCTCCTGGCGGCCCTGGTGACCGCTCCATGGAAGAGGCGACCACCCTCCTCGCCCAGGCCGCCGGCCGCTATGTCGGCTGCCATCTCATCCAGGGCAGCGTTCATCGCCGTGATGTCGGCTGACGTTCGGCGCCTGGCGGCCAGTCCCGCGAGCTGGGTCTCGAGCGCCTCCCGGGCATCGAGGACTTCGGGAAGCCGGTGGCGGCGCTTCAGCAGCTCAACCACGTGCTCGGCACCGGACGGCATGGCGCGCAGGTAGATGCCATCCCCATGCCGGACCTCCAGCGTCCCCCGGACCTCCAGCGCGACTGTGGCCTGGCGAACCGACGCGCGGCTGACCTGGAGCGCCTGGGCGAGGTCCCGTTCGGAGGGCAGCCGGTCGCCGACGGACAGCCCGGTGATCTCGACATAGTCGATCAGCCTCGCGGCAAGCTGCTCGTACAGCCTGCTGCGGTCAGGTGCGCGGAGTGACGCGGTACTTGGCCGGCCGCGCTGCGGCACTACGTCCTCCTATCGAGCTTAACGTCACCAGCGTATGCTGCCATCCCAATTGCTAGAGAAATGGTCGGCCAGGTTGCGCGCGAACCTCGGGTGCGACATTTCTGGAGCTGGGCGAACGGTACGTAACGACCGTTGACATACAAGATAGCTGGAGAATATCTTTTTGGACTACTGGCCTAGCCACTAGTTCACCTGGTCATTGCCCGCAGGTTACCTCGACGAGCCGCGCCTAGGACCGAATGAACACCTTCCTCGTCAATCTCGGCATCGGGCTAGCAACGGCCGCGATTCTGTCGCTGTCGGCCGTCGCGTTCACCCTCGAGTACGCGGTCAGCCGGGTCGCCAACTTCGCTCACGGCGAGCTGCTCACCATCGGCGCGTACGCCGCGTACTCCGGGCAGGCGATCTTCGGAAAGAACATCCTCGGCGCGGCGCTGCTGGCTGCCGCGGCTGGCGGGCTAGCAGGCCTGGCCCTGAACGCGGGCCTGATCGAGCAATTCCGAGGGCGCAACGCCATCACGGTCTTCATCGCGACCCTTGGCGCATCGCTGATCTTGCAGAACGTTCTGATGATTGGCTATGGCGCCGCGAACGTCTCCTACAGCTTCAGGCAGGGGAATCTGCATCACGTCGGCCCCTTTCTGTGGACCACCTCCGATCTTGAGGTGATCGGATCGGCGCTGGCCATCGCCGGGCTCATTTACGTGCTCCTGCAGCGGACGCGGTTCGGAAAGGCGGTCAGGGCGATCTCGCAGGATCGGGTGCTGGCTCAGATCAGCGGTATTCCTGCGCGCCGGGTAATTATGCAGACCTGGGGGCTTGCGGGTGCAGTAGCTGGATTCGCCGGGTTCGCGCTGGCCGAGACGATTGGCACCTTCGGCCCGGGCCTCGGATTCGGATTCCTGCTGCTGACCATCACCGCGACGGTCGCGGGCGGAATCGGCCGGCCCTACGCGACGCTCGGCGGCGCGCTGCTCGTTGGCCTGGCTGTCGAGATGACGGGCGCCTATACCAGCTCGTCTTACCAGCTCGTATATGGCTTCGGCCTGCTCGTGGTGCTGATGCTCGTCCGACCCAGCGGCGTCTTCGTCCGCCGGGGAGCCGTGGCGGTTCGCGCATGATGTACTGGGTCAGCGTCATCACCGAAGCGGGAATCTTCGCGATCCTGGCGCTCGGACTCGATCTCGTCTGGGGCTGGTGCGGCGACTTCGACCTGGCCTTCTATGGCTACCTCGCGCTCGGCAGCTACATGACGATGGTGCTTGCCATCGGCAAGCCGACGCCGCCCACCAGGTACATCATCGGCCTGGCTCTGCCTTATCCGCTGGCCGTGATCATCGCCGATGTCGTTGTCGTCGCCCTGGCGGCGATCATCGGGGCGATCGCGCTGCGCAACCTGCGTGAAATCTATTTCGCCGTGACCACGCTCGGCGCCGTCAGCGCGCTCTACCTGATCGTGGAGGTCTACACACCGCTGTTCAACGGCTATAACGGGCTCTTCGGGCTGATCAATCCGGGGCAGGCGCTGCTGAACCTGACCTATGACGGCTACCGCCAGGTCTTCATGCTGATCGTGTTCGCGGCTCTGTTCCTGGTGTACCTGCTGGTACAGCGGCTGTCGAGGAGTCCGTTCGGCCGGATGCTGCGCGCGGTGCGGGAGGACGAGCGGGCGGCGGCGGCCTACGGACGGGGGATCTTTTTCGCGAAGTACCGGGCGTACCTGTTCGGGGCCGCGCTCGCCGGCCTGGCAGGCGGGTTGTTCTCGGCGTACATCAGCGCCTTCAACCCGTCAGCCTGGGCTCCGCAGGAATT
Source organism: Streptosporangiaceae bacterium (assembly GCA_035532775.1). Classification (GTDB taxonomy): domain Bacteria; phylum Actinomycetota; class Actinomycetes; order Streptosporangiales; family Streptosporangiaceae; genus Chersky-822. The sequence goes on along the minus strand of DATKQH010000240.1, from coordinate 20,126 downwards.
GCTGGTCATCTATGCCGCCATCCTGGTCGGCGGCCGGGGGAACCCGCGCGGAGTGATCGTCGGGGTTTTCGTGGTCTATATCGGGTTCGTCGAGCTGACCCGGTTCCTGCCATCGCCAGCGTCGCGACCGGAGTTCGGCCCCGGCGATGCGGCAGGTCCTCATCGGGCTGCTGATCATCCTGATGCTCAGGTTCCGGCCTCAGGGCATCTTCCCCGAGCGTGCGGGGGATGGTCAGGCCCGGCGGAGGGGCTGGCGGCCTAGCCGGCAGGCCGCGGAACCGGCGGCCGAGCATGTTCCCGCCGGCGTGACCACGACGGCGGAGTCCTCGCGGTTGCCTGAGCCGGAAGACGGGACGAGCGAGTGAGCGGGCACCTGCTGGAGATCGAGCGCCTGTCAAAGTCGTTCGGTGGCGTAGCCGCCGTCCGGGACTGCACATTCTCGGTCGGGGAAGGCCAGGTCGTCGGCCTGATCGGCCCGAACGGCGCGGGCAAGAGCACCGTCGTCGACCTGGTCTCGGGATTCGGGCGGCCCGATTCCGGCCGGATCACCTTCGCCGGCCACCAGCTTGTCGGCAAGCGCCCGGACATCATCGCGAGGCTGGGCCTGATCCGCACCTTCCAGACCCCGAGGGAATGGCGTCAGCTCACCGTGCTGCAGAACGTCCTCGTCGCGGAGTGCGTGTTCGCGCACGAGTCGTTGTGGCGGACGGTGACCGGCGCCCGGAGGATCCGCCGCGAGGAAGGCAAGGAGCGGATCAGGGCCATGGAGATCCTGGAGCGGTATCAGCTGAGCGCGCTGCGGGATACCCGGGCCGGCAATCTCAGCGGTGGTCAGAAGAGGCTGCTTGAGTTCGCCAGGATCGCCGCGGCCGATCCGAAGCTGGTCTTCCTCGATGAGCCGATGGGCGGGGTCAACCCGGTGCTCGGTGCCCGGATCGGCGATGCCATCCGGCATTTCGCTGACGAGGGCCACACCGTGATCGTCGTCGAGCACAACCTGCCCTTCATCGAGAAGACCTGCGACGAGGTGATCGTGATGGATGCGGGCCAGGTCATCGCGCAGGGCCCCTTCGCCGGCCTGCGCGATGATCCGCGCGTCGTCGACGCCTACCTCGGCATGGACCTGAGCCATGAGTGAGGGACAGCCTCGCGAGGTGCTCAGGGCGGTGGGCGTTGCGGCCGGATACGGCGGCCAGCCGGTCATCGAGGACATCTCGCTGTCTGTGTACGCGGGGAAGATCACCGCGATCGTCGGGCCGAATGGCGCGGGCAAGTCCACGCTGCTGAAGGCGATCAGCGGCGTCATCAAGGTCACGGCAGGCGAGACGTATGTGCTCGGCGAGCGCACGACCAATCTGCCGCCAGAGAAGCTTGTCCGGCGCAAGCTGGGCTACGTCCCCCAGGTCTCCAATGTCTTTCCCGACCTCAGCGTCAGGGAGAACCTGGAGATGGGTGCCTACATACGGCACAGCGGCGTGCCGGAGCGGATCGACGAGATCTGCGATCTCTTCACTGACCTGAGGCCTGCCTTGCGCCGGCGCGCTGGACTGCTCAGCGGTGGTCAGCGAAGCATGCTCGCAATGGCCAGGTCACTGATGCTTGATCCCGCGGTCATGCTGCTCGACGAGCCAAGCGCCGGGCTGTCCCCGCTGCTGCAGGGCACGCTCTGGGCGCAGATCGAGAAGGTCGCTGCCACAGGGGTCGGCGTCTGCGTGGTCGAGCAGAACACGCGCCTGACCCTCCGGCACGCGCACTGGGGTTACATCCTCGTGCTCGGCCGGAATCGCATGGACGGTCCCGCTTCAGACCTGCTCAGCGACGAGAAGGTCGTGGACCTGTATATCGGCCGGATGAATTAGCGAGGGCGGAAGGAACGGCCCGTTCTGCGGGCCATTGACCAGCGGGAGCTGGCACACGGTATTGCACCGGACAAAGGAGAACCCCTCATGAGACTGTCAAGAATCAGCCAGGTCACCGGCGCGGGCGCAGCAGCTTTGATGATCGCAGCCTGTGCCTCCTCGGGCGGGTCGAGCGGCGGGACCAGCTCAGGCCCGATCACCTACGGCGTGCTGTCCTGCTTCACCGGCCGGCTCGCCAGCCTCGGCCAGGCGATGCTGCAGGGCTCTCAGGTAGCTCAGGCCGAGATCAATAAGGCGGGCGGCGTCCTCGGCCGGAAGGTCAAGCTGGTAACTGGTGACACCAGCTGCGACGTGGCCGATGGCGTGACCGCGACGAACCAGATGCTCACCAAGAACATCAGCGGTGTCATCGGGCCTGAGACACAGGAGATCAACGGAGTTGAGCCGATCCTGGACGCCAATCACATCGTGGACGAGTTCCAGGGCGGCGATACCGCGCGGGACCACCAGAAGGATCCGCTCTTCTTCAGGGACAGCCCGTCCGACTCGCAGCTAGGCGTCGCCATGGCCCTGTACGCGCACAACAAGGGCTACAAGCGAGCCGTGCTGCTGTTCTACACCGATCCCGCGGCGCAGACCTTCCTCAAGCCAGTCACCCAGACGTTTACCAAGCTGGGCGGCACGATCCTGAAGACGGTCAGCGTCACGCCGGACCAGAGCTCCTACCTCAGCCAGCTCAGGCAGGTCCTGGCCGTGCACCCGCAGGTGATCTTCACGCAGGAGGACCCGGCGACGGCGGCCGTGCTGTTCCGGCAGATCAAGCAACTCGGCGGCCAGAACATCCCGTGGGTCGGCACGGACGTCACGAGCGGCAGCGACTTCCTGAAGGCGATCGGGCTGCAGACCGCTCACGCCCACCTGACCTCGATCTTCGGAACCTCGGTGTCGGGCGCGGCGAGCAGCGCTTTCCTGACCGAGTTCAACACGATGTTCCCGAACCAGAAGTCAGCCGGGCCGCTCGCGAACGCGAACTATGCCTACGACGCTCTCATTTCGCTGGCACTGGCCGACGACTACGCCAAGACCACGGACGGGACCACGGTGGCGAAGGACATGACGAAGGTCACCAACCCGCCAGGCACGGCCTGCTACACCTACTCCACGTGCCTGAAACTGATCAAGGCAGGCACGAAGATCAATTACGAAGGCGCGAGCGGAAGCCTCGACTACAACCAGTACAACAACACGTTCGGGGCGTACGGCGCGTTCATCGCCACTGCGTCAACAGGCGTCGAGACTCAGGTGACGGTGATGTCGGCGAGCCAGCTGGCGGCCGCGACGCCGTAGATCGGATCGCCGTCACCGGTCCGGCCGGGCCGCCCGCGCTTGCCGCACGGCGGCCCGGCCATCCGGGCGGCACGGAAGGACACAGGTGGTATCACCATGGCCTCGCCTGAGGCGGCCGGACGCCCTCGGGGTTCGGCTGAGACTGCTCTGTACGGCCGCCGGTGAAAGAGGCGGCCATCCCGCTGTACGCCGCGATCGCCGATCCGGGCAGCCTGACGCCCTTCGGCGCGGAGTTCGAGCCAGGGAACCCGAGCGCCTGGCCCGGCTATGCCGTCGAGCTCAGCCGGGCCCGGCGGGCGACAGGGGCACGGCATGCCGTCACGACAGGCTTCGCGACGATCGGCGGCGAGCGGTGCGTGCTGATCGGATTCGAGTTCGCGTTCCTTGGCGGGTCCATGGGCACGGCCGAAGGCGCGAGAATCTCGCGCGCCTTCACGACGGCGATCGGCGAGCGGCTACCCGTGGTGTGCATCGCTGCTTCCGGTGGCGCCCGGCTGCAGGAGGGGGCGAGCGCGCTCCTGCAGATGCAGGGGGTCGCGGCGGCAGTCGCAGCCGCCAGGCAGGCAGGAATCCCGTTCGCCGCCGTCGCCGGTGACCCGACCACGGGCGGCGTGTGGGCGTCTCTGGTCGCGGCCGCGGACGTTGTGATCGGAGTTGATCGGGCGCGGATCAGCTTCTCTGGCTCGCGCACCCGGCCCGCCGACGCGGCAGACGACTCGCCTGAGTATCACGCGGCAGCCAAGTGGCAGCACGGCTACCTGGACGTGCTGGCGCCAGCCGACCAGGTAGCCGGTCGGCTGGCTGCGTTCATCAGCCTCCTCGCGCCTGGTTCTCGCGGCAGCGGGGAACGTCTGGACCCCGCCCTGCCGGGCCCGGCGGCCCGGGCGGCGGAAGTGCGGCCAGCGAGCCCAGCCTGGCGGTCAGGCAGCGCGGCTGGATCGCGGGACGGCCGATCGCGGGACGGCTGGTCACAGGTGACCGCGACCAGGCGGGCTGGCCGGGCGAGGGCTGATCGCTGGCTGGCCTGGTACTTCGACCGGTGCTTCGAGATCCGCGGCGACAGGTGCGGCGGAGTCGATAGGGGCCTTCGCTGCGGTTTCGGTTCGAGGAACGGACAGACGATCGGTTACATCGCTCAATCGGGGCAGGCTACGACCGCGGCCGGATACCGCACGGCCATCCGGCTAATGGGGCTGGCGGAGCGTTTCGGTCGCCCGGTGCTGACCCTGGTGGACACGCCCGGCGCGGCCGCCGCGCCTGATGACGAGCGGGCCGGGATCGGGACCGCCATAGCCGAGTCGCTCGTAGCCATGGCGACCAGCCGGGTGCCCGTGACAACCGTGGTTATCGGCGAGGGCGTGTCAGGCGGCGCGCTGGCTATCGCCTCGCCGGCCGATCTGTGGATATCACGAGACGCCTATCTGTCGGTCACCTCCCCAGAATTCGCGGTGTCGATCCTGAAACGTGAGGAAGCCGACATCGCTCAGGTCGCCGGCTTGCTCAGGCTCACTCCGGCCGACCTGGCCAGGCGGGGCCTCGTGCGCGGCATCCTCGCACCACCCGGCGATGACGTCTGACTGCTGATGTACGCGGTCAGTCCGTCATGCCTGCGCGCCGAGGTAATCAAGTGCCGCCCCAACGCCGCTGCCCGCAACGGGCACTCCGGCGATTGCCAGCCCCATCTCCACCCCGCCCAGGGCGCCCGCCAGCATCAGGTCATTCAGGTCGCCTAGGTGCCCGATGCGGAAAGCACGGCCAGCGAGCCTGCCCGCGCCGGATCAGCCGCTAGTACGTCAGCGACCTGGTCGGGACGGACGCCACGCCGCCAGTCGCCGTCGACTATTTCGACCTTCAGCCCGAGCCGGAGCGCCGCTTCCCAGGCGCCCGTACCCGATGAAGGGTAGAGCGCTACCGGCGGGCTGGTGCCGGCGAGTCGGCCGAGTCCGGCCAGCACATGCCTGGCAAGCTCGGCGAACTCGGGGCCCGGTGATCGATCGTCGGAGCCGCCATCGCCCGCAGAACGCGGTCGGGGACATAGGTCGGTCCGGGGATCTGGAGGCAGTGCCTGCCGCTGAGATGCTCCATGGTCACATCATGACGCGACAATGAATTTGTTCTGCTTCAAATGCGATGATATCAGCGGAATGGTCAGTGGCCGTCGGCTCGACGGGCGATCGCGAGGCGAGGAGGTGCGGTATGGGCGCTCCGGCGGCAGGCTCGCAGCCCGCCCGGAACCAGCCGGCTGCCAGCACTGGCGCTCGCGAACTCGCCGCGGCGCTCGTGTCCGCGGTCGCCGGCGAAGTCAGGTTCGACGACTACTCGCGGCACCTCTACTCGCGGGATGCGAGCATGTACTCGATCGAGCCGCTCGGCGTGGTCCTCCCGCGTGACGCCGATGACGTTGCCGCGGCAGTCGCGGTCGCTGGTGAGTTCGGTGTGCCGGTCCTGCCCCGCGGGGCGGGTACCAGCCTCGCCGGGCAGACCGTCGGCGCCGCGATCGTGCTGGACTTCTCCCGGCACATGAACCGGATCGTGCGGATCGATGCCGAAGGCATGACCGCCAGGGTGCAGCCTGGCGTGGTGCAGGACCAGCTCAACCGGGCAGCGGCCGCGCACGGCCTGATATTCGGCCCTGATACGTCGACGGCTAACCGGGCCACTATCGGCGGCATGATCGGAAATAACTCGGCTGGAAGTCACTCGGTGCGCTTCGGGATGACCATCGACCACGTATGCGAGCTTGACGTGGTGCTGTCCGACGCGAGCAGGGCAGTCTTCGGGCCGGTCACGGCCGCGCGCCAGGCGGGCAAGGCTACGGCGGCGACGCTCGAGGGGACGATCTACCGGGGATTGCCTGAACTGGCCAGGCGCCATTCCCAGGCCATCGCGACCGGCTATCCGCAGTTCTGGCGGCAATCAGGCGGATACCGGCTTGACCGGCTCGCACGAGGGCTGGCCGAGACTGGCGATATGGACCTGGCCAGGTTCGTGACCGGTTCAGAGGGAACCCTGCTGACCGTCACCGAGGCCACTGTCGGGCTGGTCCCGGCTCCCGCGCACCGTGTGATCGCGGTCGGGCACTTCGCCTCCGTGCCGGCGGCGATCGAGGCGACCGAGCCGGCACTTGAGTGCGGGCCGGCCGCCGTCGAGCTCTTGGACCGGACCATTCTGGATCTTTCGCGAAGCAAGATCGAATACAGGGCTCTCGGATCGATCCTGCGCGGTGACCCGGATGCGCTGCTGTTCGTCACTTTCTTCGGGGACACGCTCGCCGAGGCGGTCGGTGGCCTAGACCGGCTGGACCGCGCCTGGCAGCGTGGCGGGCACGGCTATTTCACGCTGCGCGTTGTCGCCCAGAGTGAGCAGGGCGCTCTGCTGAAAGTGCGGCAGGCAGGCCTGGGCCTGCTGATGGCCGCGAGCAACGGCTCGCGCAGGCCGCTCGCGTTCGTCGAGGACACCGCCGTCGAGCCGGCCAGGCTCGCGTCGTATACCGAGCGGTTCAAGCTGATCCTCGACGAGCATGACCTGACGGCCGGCTTCTACGGCCACGCCTCCGTGGGCTGCCTCCACATCCGGCCGTTCGTCGACCTGGCCAGGCCGGGCCAGGCAGGGGCGATGCGTGCCGTCGCGGAGCAAGTGAGAGACCTCGTGCTGGAATTCGGCGGGGTCAACTCCAGCGAGCACGGCGACGGGCTAGCGCGCAGCGAGTTCAACGAGCGGATGTTCGGCCCTGAGCTGTACCAGGCGATGCGGGAGGTCAAGCGGCTGTTCGACCGGGCGGGCCGGATGAACCCTGGGAAGATCGTCGACGCCGGCCCGATGACCGACCACCTGCGCGACGTCGCGAGGCCGGCCGTCATCCCGCTGACCACCAGGCTCACCTTCGGCACCGAAGGCGGGATGTTCGGCGCGGCCGACCGCTGCATGAACATCGGACAGTGCCGCAAGAGCGCGGCCGGCGTGATGTGCCCGTCCTATATGGCCACGATGGAGGAGGAGCACTCGACCCGCGGTCGCGCGAATGCCCTGGCCAAGGCGCTGGCAGAGCCCGATCCGCGGGCCGCGCTCGGGGACGAGCGGCTGCACGGGATCCTCGACCTGTGCCTGGAATGCAAGGCGTGCAAGAGCGAATGCCCGCTGGGCGTCGACATCGCGGCGCTGAAGTCGGAGACGCTCGCCGCCTACTACGACCGGCACGGCGTACCCCTGCGGGCCAGGGCGCTCGGCGCTATCCGGGCGCTGAACCGGCTCGGGTCCGCTGCCGCTCCGGTCGCGAACGCCATCGCCGGGCTCGGACCCGTCCGACGGGCTGGGCAGCGCTGGCTGGGCGTCGCGGCTGGTCGGCCGTTGCCGCTGTTCGAGCGGCAGAACGTCTTCCGCTGGTTCTCCGGCCGGCCAGAGTCGGCTGCGGCCAGCTCTGCGTCGGCCGGTGCCCAGGAGCCGGGCACTGGGCAGCTGCCCCGGGCCGAGGTGATCTTCCTGGCCGACTCGTTCACCAGCTACACCGAGCCGGCCGTGCCGCGGGCCGCGATCGAGCTTCTGGAGCTAGCTGGGTGGCGGGTACGGCTGACCGACGCGGGATGCTGCGGCCGGGCCAGCTTCTCGAAGGGACTGCTTGACCAGGCTCGGCGGATGGCTGCGGATCTGACCGGTCAGCTCGCCCGGCCAGTCGCGGCTGGCTTGCCGGTGACCGGCGTCGAGCCGTCATGCTTGCTGACCCTGGCCGACGAATACCTGTCGATCCTGCCGGGCGATCACCAGGCCGCGGCCCTGTCGGCGGCTGTCCGGCCATCGGAGGAGTTGCTGCTGACGGCGGTCAGCGACGGCAGGCTGACGATCCCGGCCGACAACCCGCTCGCCGGCAAGCGGATCGTGTTCCACGGACACTGCCACCAGAAGGCCATCACAGGAACCGCGGCGACGATGGCGCTGCTGCGCGCCATCCCTGGCGCCGAGGTGGTCGAGATCGACGCCGGGTGCTGCGGGATGGCCGGGTCGTTCGGATTCGAGGCCGAGCACTATGAGCTATCCATGCGGATCGGCAGCCAGCGGCTGTTCCCGGTGGTTCGCGCCCAGCCGACAGAGACGGTCATCGCGGCGACAGGCGTCTCTTGCCGTCAGCAGATCAGACATGGAACAGGCCGGGTAGCCAGGCACCCGCTGGAAATCGTCCGCGAGGCGATCGGCTGAGATGCCAGCTGATGGTCATCAGCTGGCGCATGCGGCTCCTGTGCGGCACGGTAGGCAGATCGTCCGCTACTGTTTCTTCCGTTCATGTTCGCCCTCCCGGGGACGTTTCCCCAGGTCAGGTGTAACCGGAAAGGCCTGCTCCGCCGATGACCGCTGAAAGCAGCAGCCGGCCCGCCGCCACGGCGGGGCCGGCCACGATGATCACCGTCGCTCCGACCGGGGCGGAGCTCGAGAAATCGGCGGTGCCGCCGCTGCCGGTGACGCTGGAGGAGCTCGTCACCACCGCCAAGGAGTGCCGCGAGGCGGGCGCGGCGATAATCCACGTGCACATCAGGGACGGGAACGCCCAGCCGACGCTGGATCTGTCCCGGCTGAAGGACACCGTGCACGCCCTGCGCGAGTCCACCGACCTGATCGTGCAGCTGTCGACCGGCGGCGCGGTCACGGACCCGTTCGAACGCCGGCTCGCGGTACTCGACGCGGCCCCGGACGGCTGCTCGCTGACCTGCGGGACGGTGAATTTCGGCGACGAGGTCTTCATGAACCCGTGGCCGTTCATGTGCGAGCTCTACGTCAGGGCGCAGGAACGTGGCGTGGTGCCCGAGTTCGAGCTGTTCGACCTGGGCCACGTGGCGGCGCTGCACCGGCTGCTCGACAGGTTCGGCCCGCCGTTCGGCGGGCACGTGCACTGCGATCTGGTGATGGGAGTTCCCGGCGGGATGCCGGGAGACGCGGCGACGCTGGTCCAGGCCGTGGCGGCACTGCCGGCCGGAGCGACCTGGTCGGCGACCGGGGTGGGCCGGACCTCGCTGCCGGTGATGTTCGCCGCGCTGGCGGCTGGCGGGCAGCTGCGGGTCGGGATGGAGGACACGATCACGTTCTCCCGCGGCAGGCCGGTGCAGGGCAACGCTGAGCTTGTCGAGCGGGCCGCGACGCTGGCCGGCCTGGCTCAGCGGCCGGCGATGACCCCGGATCAGGCCAGGGCGATGCTCGGAGTTCCCGATCGGCACTGACGCTCCGGCCAGTTCGCCGCTGGCTGGCCCGGGGCCGTCCAATCCGGTGCTCGCCGAGGTGGTCAGGTCCGGGATCGTCGAGTCGCTGCATCGCGGCTCGCTGGTGGTCCTCGCCCCGGACGGATCGGTCCTGCTCGCCGTCGGCGCGATCGACCGCCCGATGTTCCCGAGGTCGTCGAACAAGCCGATGCAGGCGGCAGCGATGCTGCGCTGCGGGCTCGAACTCGACGGCAGCCTGCTCGCGCTGGCGGCCGCGAGTCACTCGGGCGAGGAGTTCCACGTCGCCGGGGTGCGCGAGATCCTCGCCCGGGCCGGGCTGACCGAATCCGACCTGCAGTGCCCGCCCGACCTGCCGCTCGACGACGCGGCGGAGAAGGCGTGGCTGCGGGCGGGCGGCGTCGCCGACCGGGTGCACATGAACTGCTCGGGCAAGCACGCCGCGATGCTGGCGTCCTGCGTCGCCGCCGGCTGGCCGACCGCGAGCTACCGCGACCCCGATCACCCGCTGCAGGTCCAGATCAGGCAGGAAGTCCAGCGGCTGGCCGGAGAGCCGGTGAGCGCGATCGGCGTCGACGGCTGCGGCGCGCCGCTGCTGGCGATCTCGGTGGCCGGGCTGGCACGGGCCTTCCGGGCACTGGTGCTGGCGGAGCCGGGTTCGGCCGAGCGGCGGGTCGCCGACGCGATGCGGGCCAACCCGACCTGGACCTCGGGCACCACCAGGCCAGAGGCCGCGATGGCAGGCGCGGTACCCGGGCTGCTGATGAAGTCGGGCGCCGAGGGCGTCTGCGCGTTCGCGCTGGCGGACGGGAGAGCGGCCGCGGTCAAGTTCGACGACGGCGCGCAGCGGCCGGTTGCGCCGCTGATGGCCACGCTGCTGCGCGATCTGATCGCGGGCCCGGCTCGAGGCTCGGCTGCTGGCTCGGCTGCTGGCCCTGCTGCTGGCCCTGCTGCTGGCCCGGCTCCGGACCCGGATTCCGGCCTCGCTGCCCTCTCCCTCCTCGCGACGACGCCGGTGACGGGCGGCGGCGTGCCGGTCGGCGAGATCCGGGCGGTGCTTCCGCCGCTATCCGACTTGCCCCCACTTGTCCTGGCGTAACAGCGTGGTCAGACGCGCCTGCAGGGCTATTTGCTATTGCACGCGCGCCTGGCGAGACTGGCAGCATGAGCCCGGTCAATGTCAGCTCCATCGGTTCCTACATCCGTGAGCAACGGGAGCAGGCCAAGGTCTCGATTCGCCAGCTGGCCCAGGCGGCGGGCGTCTCCAACCCGTATCTGAGCCAGGTGGAACGCGGGCTTCGCCGCCCGAGCGCCGACATTCTTCAGCAGATCGCGAAGGGCCTGCGGATCTCGGCGGAGGCGCTCTACGTTCAGGCGGGGATCCTCGACGTGGACAAAGACGGCGAAACCACCCTCACCAAGGCGATCATGGCGGACACGGAGATCACCGACCGGCAGAAGCGGATGCTGATCGACATCTACGAGTCGTTCCGCAAGGAGGTCAGGGCCGAAGCCGAGGCGCGCGCGGCCGCCGAGGGGGCGGTCGAAACCGGCGACCCGGTCGCCGAGGCGGTCGCCGAGTCCGACCATGACCCGGTGGTGGAGGCGGTCGCGGCGGCCGAGGCCGAGCCGTGGACGGATCCGCCGGCCGCGGCGACCGGGTAGATTGGCACCGTGCACACTTCGAACGCACTCGGCTTCAACGCACTCGGGCCGCTCCAGTGGCTGAACTGGATCCTGCTCGTCGCTGCCCTGGTGGTCGAGGCATGGGCCTTCATCGACGCGCTGCGGCGCCCGACGGGCGCCTTCCCGGCCGCAGGCAAACGGACCAAGTCGCTCTGGCTCATCATCACCGGAGTAAGCCTGGCAGTCGGATTGTTCAGCGCAGCCTACGATGTCTCGCTGATCAGCATCCTCCCGATCGTCGCCTTCATCGCGGCGGCGATCTACATGACGGACGTGCGCCCGAAGGTGCGCGAGATCGGCAAGGGCGGCTCGTCCCACCAGGGCCCGTACGGCCCCTGGTAGCCAGCGCCTGCCGCCCGCCGGGTCCGCCCGCCGAGTCCGCCCGCCAGGTCCGGCAGCCCGGTCCGCCCGCCAGGACCTGCCAGCCGGGTCCGCCAGGCAGGTCGGCCCGCCCGCATCCGGCCCGCACTATGCTGCGGAGCTATGAGTGATGCGCGATGACCGAGACCAGCTGGCGAACGCACCGGCTCGAGCTCGACGATCAGAGCCTGCGCGAGTGGGACGCGACTGTGCTGGCGTCCGGCGAGGACGGAATCGTCCTTGACCGGTCGGCCTTCTACCCGGGTGGCGGCGGTCAGCCGCCGGACCACGGGGTTCTGCTCTGGGGCGGCGTCCAGACCCGCATCGCCGGCGCGCGCAAGGGCGACGACCTGTACCTGCTCGCGGCGGACGGGGATCCGGTGCCGCCGCCGGGGACCGCGGTTCGCGGCGCGATCGAGGACGACCGGCGTACAGCCCTGATGCGCACGCACTCGGGCCTGCACGTCTTGTGCGGGGTTGTCTACCGCGACTACGGCTCGCTGGTGACCGGCGGCAACATGGAGCCGTTCTCGGCCCGCATGGACTTCGACCTTCCCCAGCTGCCCGACGGCTTCAGGGACGCCGTGCAGGCCGCCTGCAACGCCGAGATCGAGGCCGGCCGGCGGATCGACGTGCGCGTGCTGCCCCGCGACGACGCCTTCGCTATCCCTGACATCATCCGCACCGCGACGAACCTGGTACCCCCCGAAGTCAAGGAGGTCAGGATCGTCGACATCGTCGGCCTCGACCAGCAGGCCGACGGCGGCACGCACGTCGCGTCGACCGCGCAGATCGGCCGGATCGAGGTCGTCAAGATCGAGAACAAGGGCAAGGGCTTCCGCCGCCTCCGGATCCGCATCGCGGACTAGGCGGCTCGCCGCCCGAGGTTCACAACGGCAGCAGCAGGGCGACGGCTGGCGCGACCACGAGCAGTGCCGCGATCGTGCCAAGCAGCATGACGGCGATAACGGGGAGCCCCGGCGGTGGCCTGAGCAGGCGGGTAACTCTGGCTGCGAGCTCGCCGTCCAGCCTGGCCTTCGAGCCGGTGCTGACTGAGGCCGCGGTCGCCGGGCCCCCGGCTATGGCGAGCGCGCCGGTCGGGGCGGCGCCGCCGCCCGAGGCACCGACCCTGAGCAGCGCGGTCGCGAGTTCCCTGGCGGGCAGCAGCCTGCGCGCCCGGTCGTCGGCCATCATCTCGACGAGCAGCGCGACCTCCCTGTTCGCCTCCTGGGCGACGGCACACCAGCGGAATGCCCGCAGCAGCGCGGTGAAGGGCAGCAGCACGAGGTCGTGCCTGGCGCGCAGATGGGCCCGCTCGTGGGCCAGAACCGCGGCCAGTTCTGCCTGGTCAAGCAGGTCAAGCGCACCGGCGCTGATCACGATCGCCGAGCGCAGGCCCGGCACGCAGTACGCGGCGGCGGCCGGATGATCCACCACGAGGGCGCCCGGGACCTTGGGATCGTCGTGGGCGAGCAGCCCGAGCAGCGCCCGCTGCCGGTGCCTGGCCCGCAGCACGGCGGCAACCGCGGCGAGCAGGATCCAGCAGAGCAGCGTCAGCAGCAAGATCCCGGTAGTGAGCGACAGGACGCGCAGGCCGGTGAGCACGTCCCAGCGCCGGGCGGCGGCGCTGTCGGTGCCGAGCAGCAGCCTCGCTGCGCGCGCCGCCGCGCCGGCCACGCTGGACAGCCCGATCCCGGCCCGGCCGTCAAGGCCGGCCGCTCCGACACCGGCCAGGGCGCCGACCGTCGCCACGCCCCAGCCAAGGCCGATGGCCTGCCAGAGAGCGATAGCCACGGCAGGCGACCTGCGCGGCCAGCTAGCGCTGGCGAGCAGGTGCGCGGCCGGAACGCAGCCGATCGCGACGGCACCGAGCAGGTAGACGGCGGCTGACACGGCTGATCAGTCCCCGCCGCCCCCGCTGAGGGCCTCCAGCGCCACGCGGAGCGCTTCAGCCTCGGCGCCTGAGACGCTCCTGGCGAACCTGGTCAGCGCTGCCTGCCGGTCACCGGTCTGGTCGAGTGCCGTCAGCATCAGCTCGGCGACGTATGCCTCCCTGGTCTCAGCCGGCCGGTAACGCCAGGCGCGGCCAGCCCGCTGACGGCGGACGAACCCCTTCTTGGCGAGCCGGTCGAGCACGGTCATGACCGTGGTGTGCGCCAGATCCCTGTCGGTGAGGCAGTCGCCGACCTGCCTGACCGTCATCGGATCGGGCGATACCCAGAGAATCTCCATGATGGCGCGCTCAAGCTCTCCAAGCCGGTTCATGCCTTCACGATACGAGACGCTCACGACCGGGTCATAGCCGGCTGTGGCCTGTCACCGCGCCCGTTGGTCCTGCCAGTGCCGGCCGACTGAGACCCGGGGACTGGCTCCAGTAGGTCAGCGAGGTGCGCCGAAGGAGTCCAGGCATAGCCGCGCTTATGCGTGGTTCTGGTCAGTAGCCCTTGCTGCTCGAGGCCCTGCAGGTCATTCCGGGCCGTCTGGATAACGACGTCATGGCTCCCAGCGTGAGATATCACCGTGAACCGCGCGTGCGGATTCTTGATCGCATGCTGTAGCAGAGCGAGCTGGCGATGGTTGAACTGCCGGGACAGGGCCAGGAGGGACTCCTGAAGGAGCTTCGTCTCGGCTGCCTTGGCCGCGAGATACTGTTGCAGGTCAGCGATCGCCCGCTGCGTCCGTATTTGCCATTCGTGGCGGAACTCACCGACGCGTTGCATAGCGCGATAGTTATTCAGGATCATGCGCTCGTCCCTAGTGCGGGGGGCCGGCCGGTGCGGAGCATGTCCGTGGCTACCTTGTGCGCTGTATTGGCGCCTTCCATCTGACGTGAGGTGATGGCTTCCTCGATAAGGGAGTTGATCACGTAGCGGGCACGGTCGGGCGCACCTTCGGTGACCGGGCCAGGAGCCCGGATGCGCCCCCTGGTGTGCTTGTCGACATACTCGATGCCGCGGAGCACCTCATCAGGCAGCGCGTAGCTGAAGCTGCGGCCGTCGATTCCGGTCAGTGTTTACCCTGGCCAGGGCGCTCTGGAAGAACTCCGGATTACCAAGTAACGTGCAGGCATGGAGGTGCCGCGGGTCGCCGTCAGCGTCGACCTGGTGATCCTCACGGTGCGGGCCAGTCAGCTCTCGGTGCTGGTCTGGCGGCGGCGTGCCGAGCCGCACCTGGGTCGCTGGGCTCTCCCGGGCGGCTTTATCAGGCTCGACGAGGACCTGCCTGCGACGGCGGCGCGGGTACTCGGGGAACGGGCCGGACTGCCGCACGCGGCAGTCCACCTGGAGCAGCTCCAGACCTACGGATACCCCGACCGTGACCCGAGGCAGCGGGTGGTGTCCGTGGCGTACCTGGGCCTGGCCCCTGATCTCCCGGCGCCCGATCATCCGCGGATGAGCTGGCAGCCCGTAGACAGCCTGAAGGAGATGGCCTTCGACCATCCGCGCATCCTGCAGGACGGGGTGGAGCGGGCCAGGGCCAAGCTGGAGTACACCACCCTCGGCGCTGCATTCTGCCGGGATACCTTCACCGTCGCCGAGCTGCGCCGGGTCTACGAGATCGTCTGGGGTACCCCGCTCGATCCGCGTAACTTCCATCGCAAGGTGACCGGTGCGGAACGATTCCTCGTGGAGACCGGATCGGCCAGCTCGTCGGGCGGCAGGCCGGCCCAGCTCTACCGGCCCGGTGACACCGATGTCCTGCATCCGCCTATGCTCAGGCCTAGGCAGCGGCAGGCCTGCGAGCCGGTCCGGCAGTCGCCCGGCGGCCCGGTGGCGGTGCCCGAGGACGAGCGGGAGCGCCAGTGGTTTGGCGCGGTGCCTGGCCGGTATATTGCCGGAACCGCTGAGGGCGAGCAGACCTCATCAGCCCGGGAGGACAACGATGTCCGCGCCGATGCCACGATTCCGACCGATACTTGATCAGTTCGCGCCCTACAAGCCGGGCAAGCCGTGTGCTGCCTCAGCCGGCCGGACCTACAAGCTCTCGTCGAATGAGTCACCGTTCGGCCCGCTGCCCTCCGTTCTCAAGGTCATCGCCGAGGCCGCCGGCGAGGTCAACAGATACCCGGACAACGGCGCGGCCGAGCTGACCGAGGCGATCGCCGCCCGTTACGGCGTGCCGGCCAGCCACGTCGCGGTCGGCTGCGGGTCGGTCGGGCTGGTGCAGCAGCTGCTCGAGGCGGTCGCCGACCCGGGCGCCGAGGTGCTCTACGCGTGGCGGTCCTTCGAGGCGTACCCCTATCTCGCGGATCTGGCCGGCGCGGCGTCCGTCCAGGTTCCGCTCCGCGACGAGCGGCATGACCTGGCGGCGATGGCGGCCGCTATCACCGAGGCCACCAGGCTGATCTTCGTCTGCACCCCGAACAACCCGACCGGAACGGTCGTCGGCGCCGGCGAGCTCGCCCGCTTCCTCGACCAGGTGCCAGACGACTGCCTGGTCGTGCTCGACGAGGCCTACGCGGAGTACGCACGTGATCCGGCCGCGCCCGACGGGATCGAGATATACAAAGACCGGCCGAACGTGGCCGTGCTGCGGACCTTCTCCAAGGCATACGGCCTCGCCGGGCTGCGGGTCGGCTTCCTGATCGGGCATGAGCCGGTGGCGGCGGCGGCGCGCAAGACCATGCTCACCTTCGCGGTGAACGCGGTCGCGCAGGCAGCCGCCGTGGCATCGCTGGCCGCCGAGGCCGAACTCCTCGACCGGGTCGATCTGGTCGTCGCCGAGCGGGACCGGATCCGCACGGAACTCACGGAGATGGGCTGGAGCGTGCCGCCTGCCGAGGCGAACTTCGTCTGGCTGCGTCTCGGCCCCGACACGATGAGGTTCGCTGACGCCTGCGACCGGGCCGGGCTCAGTGTCCGTCCCTTCGCCGGCGAGGGAGTCAGGGTCTCGGTCGGTGAGAAGGCGGCCAACGATCTGTTTCTCGAAGTGGCAAGGGACTTCCCGCGGCCCTGAGCGGGTCCGCCACCGCTCAGTGGCAGCCGGGCCTGGGCACCGGCGACCAGATCTGATCGGCGCGGAAGGTCTGGTAGATCAGGTTCTGCCGGGAGCCGCCGATCCACTGCCAGACGAGGTGGCAACGCGGTGCCGGGCTGGCACCGAACCACACAGGGGACACCGATCTCCGCGGAATGTGCCAGCCGCGCGGGAACGTCCGGTACGAGCGCGTCTCGTAGCTGTAGGTCCACTCGGCCGTATCCGCCAGCGTCCGCGAACCGAAGATGGCGCGCCAGGAGTAGCTTCCTCGCACGCCTGAGCTGTAGACCCCAGGGAAGTAGGGGGTGTGGTCGCGGATGTAGCTCCGGAACCCGTCGAGCACGTCCCTTGCCTCCCGCTTGGTGATGGCGCCGTCGTGTCCCCTGGTGCCGCAGGTGGCGTCGTAGGCCCGGTGCCAGCCGCTGTCGAACCCGCCGGAGTACTGCTCGACGTCGGCGAAGATGTACGGGAAGCCGAGCACGTGCGGCCCGGCGTCTCCGGCCGCCCGCCTGGCCTGCAGCTTCCCCCAGTTCCAGTCGGCCGAAGGGCTGGCGGGCTGGCCCATGCGGCCCGGTCCGCCCAGCATCCAGTAGGCCGCCGCTCCAGCCCCCTGATGGTAGGTGGTCAGATCCAGCTGAGCGGCGTCGTAGTCGCTCGCGTTCCACGGCGGGCGATCAGAGTCGCAGTGCTTCCAGATCTCCCACCGCCCCAGTTCGCCGAGGTACCCGCCGAACAGGCCGTGCGTCCCGTACGGGCACCGGGATGGCGCGAGGCCGCTGGCGCCGTTCCTCGGGCTGGCGCTCTCCAGGTAGCGGCCCCCGCCGGGCGAGACGCGGCACGCCATGTTCATCGGGCCGTCTGATCCGTACCAGAAGTCCTGAGGCTGCTGGCGCGTCCTGGCCGGCCAGGAGTGGTGACCCGCGGTGTCCGCCAGCCTGAGCCCGTCCGCGGCGATCGAGGCGACGTGAACCGCCTTCCGGCCGGACAGGTAGGGCAGCGCCATGACCTGATCGCACACCTGGGCCGGACGGCTGAAGCGGACCAGCAGGCCATGGCCGACGGTGGCAGGTGACAGGAAGATCGTGGCCGAATCGGCGGTGCGGCACGCTCGTGCCGCCGCGGAGGCCCTGGTGAGCACCAGGACAACGGACACGGGCTTGCCCGGTGCGAGGGTCAGCACGGACTCCTCGCCCGACGCGGCGACGTAACTGACGAACGGTGCCGCTCCGCGTCGCATCGCGGTCTTGTCGTCAAGGGCCTTGGCCACCGCTCCTCCGGCCCCTGTCTGGAGAGGGCTCGTCCCGGCAGGGCCCGTCCCGGGAGGGCCAGTGCCGCCCGCGACGTTCAGCCGGACGGTCGGCCACCCTCCCGTGGCGAGAACGCAGCGGCGCACCGACCGGAGCCCGAGAGTGATCGTCGATCCGGCGGCCCCGCTGGTCTGGCTCAGCGCTGCTGAACGGAGTCCGGCAGCCGAGCACGGAGACGGCATGGGTGACCCCGAGGTCGGGTAGGCGGCCTGGCTCACCGGCCTGCCCAGGTCCGTGATCGCGGTCCTGAGGGCCGGCCGCCGGTAGTACGGCGAGAGCTGGACCCGGCCGCCGACGCACAGGCTCCGGATCGGGGCTTCCGGCCGCACGATGACTGGCCGCTGATAGCCCCTCGGCGTGAGCGCCAGCTTCCAGCCTGAAACACAGCCGCGGTAATGATCCGGAATAAGGGCCGTCACTGCGGCGCTGCTGCCAGGCGCCAGAAGAATGTCCTGGCTCGGCACGAACTGCACGTCGTTATACGAACCGTGAATGAATTTAGTCGGCACAACGTCGCCACTATCGGAATAGATGCTCGCTCCCGGCCAGCCGCTTAGCAGGCACGCGCGCGGCCCGGTATTGCGCAGCGCGATATTCCAGGACGCGTAGTCGCCGGCCGGGCCGGGATCGCCCTTGATCGGTGCGAGCGCGCCGATGTCGAGCTGATGCGCCGAACACGATGCGTTCTGCCTGCTCACTGGCTGAGCGGAAGCCGTGGCGAGTACGGCCGGTACCGTCGTGGGCGCGAGGGCCGCGATAGCCGCTGTCAGCCTGAGTGCGCCGGATCGCCGCATTGTTCCGTCCCGGGGTTTCGTGTAGCGCAGCATAAAGGTGTATGCGAGACTTGATTGGAGCGACCTGATCGGCTCACAATAGTTACGCCGATCGAATATTGCACGCACCGGCCCGGCGTTGTTACTGGATCGCGGCGCCGCGAGCGGCCCCAGGATTGACGCAAACCAATGAAAAGAGAGGCTGGCGTAGTCGATCGGCCTAGCGGCCCCGATTGCGAGGCTGGTCAACCTGTTCCGAAGAGCCGGGTCGGTCTGGGCGGGACGGGCTGGGCTGCTCGCTAGGCGAGGTCTTCTTCGGTGATATCGGCGCCCAGGGCGGTCAGCCTCGCGGCAACCGAGGCGTGGCCGCGGTCGATCTGGTAGCCGGGCGAGACGATGGTCTCGCCGTCCGCGGCCAGGCCGGCCAGCACAAGCGCTATCCCGGTGCGCAGGTCGTGCGCGGTAACCTTGGCCCCGCGCAGGGGGGTCGGGCCGTGCACGAGCGCGACCGCGTCGGCCACCTCGACCTTGGCGCCCATCTTGTTCAGCTCGCCCGCCATCATGTACCGGCCGTCGAAGATCGTCTCCCTGAGGTAGCTGGTCCCGTCGGCGAGGCAGCTCACGGCCATGATCGGCGACTGCAGGTCGGTGGCGAACCCGGGGAACGGGCTGGTGATCACGTTGATCGGGCGGAGCTGCTTGTCCCTGCGCACCTGGAGGATCGCGCCCTGGGTGGCGAACTCCACGCCCATCTGCTCGAGCTTCCAGCGCACGACGCCGAGGTGGTCGAGCGAGGCACCGACGAGGCTGACCTCGCCGCCGGTAATGGCCGCCGCCATCGCGAAGACCGCGGCGTCGATCCGGTCCGGCATGACCGTGTGCTCCACCGCCGTCAGTTCCCTGACACCCTCGACGGTGATGAATCCCGTGCCGCCGCCACTGATCTTCGCGCCCATCTTGCTCAGGAACGCGATGACGTCCTGAACCTCGGGTTCCTGCGCGGTGTTGTCGATGATGGTCACGCCAGGCGCCAGCGACGCGGCCATGATCAGGTTCTCGGTGCCGGTGTGCGACGGGGTGTCCAGGTACAGATGCGCGCCGCGCAGCCCGTCGGCCTTTACCCTGATCTGGCTCTCGCCCTCGTCGACCGTGGCGCCGAGCCGGGCGAAGCCGCGGTAATGGAAGTCGAGGTTGCGGCTGCCGAGATTGCACCCGCCGACGCCCTCGAGCACCGCCTCGCCGAGCCTGTGCAGCAGCGCGGGGACGAACAGGACCGAGGCGCGGAACCGCCGGGTTATCTCGGCGGGCAGGACGGGGCTGGTCAGCTCGGACGCGTCGACCACCAGCGTCCGCTCCACCTCGTGGAACTTGACGCTCGCCCCGACCGCCTGGGCGAGCTCGACGGCCCGCCGGACGTCCTCGATCACCGGGACGTTCCGCAGGACGGTACGCCCCTTCTCGGCAAGCAGTGATGCGGCGATCATCTTCAGTGCCGCGTTCTTGGCGCCCTGGACGAATACGGTCCCCTGGAGGGGGTTGCCACCTACGACGCGATAGCGGGTCTGCTGACCGCTGCTCATAATGCTGGAACTCCTGTCCCTGGGGGGCGGGACATCA